>CABXUR010000004.1 GCA_902515485.1 uncultured Pelagibacteraceae bacterium
GGCTTGTAATGTTCCAATATATGACCTTGGACCTGAGTATGGAATGGAGGGAGTAACATTCTGGACAGCAACTAACATTTATTTAACACCTACTACATTAAGTGGAATAACTATGAATTTCTTAATGTCATTATCAGGTGGATTGTTAGCAGGATATGTTATTGCAAAAGGTGATCCTTTCTGGACTTATTCAAGTGGACTAGCAGGTATAATATGTGCATCAGCTGGAAATGACTTATATCATCCAATTCAAGCATTGATTATTGGTATGATTGGTGTTGTGATTTCTTACAAACTTCATTATTGGGTTGAACGAAAGTTCAAAATTGATGATGCGGTTGGAGCAGTAGCTGTACATGGTTATGCTGGTTTTATTGGACTTGTAATCTGTGGATTTGTTTTAAATGGTTATCCTTCATCTGGTTATAGCGTTGGAGCTATGTTTGATGGACTAACCTATGCAACAATTAATCCATTGGGACAATTCTTAGGAGCAATAATAATGTTCTTTGTTCTTGGACTAATACCAGGCTATATCATAGCTAAGATACTAAACGGTATGGGTAAATTAAGAATCCCTCGTGAAGTAGAGATAGCTGGATTAGACTATGAAATGATGGAATCTGCTAAAGAAGATGAAAAAGCAGTTTCATCGGCAACCAGGTAAAGGAGAAAAATATGGCTACAGTATCAAACTGGATAGATCATCTAAATAAACCTGCAGAGGAGGTTGCTGGATCGGTTTATCCTGGAGCAGGATCTAGTGAATTTATACTAGTTCTATTGTTAATTGCTGTATGGATTGGATGGAGTGTCATTACAGATAAATCTGAAAGAGAGGAACTTGAAAGATTATCTCGAAAAAGACACGGTGCAAACGACCATAAAAGCAATATTACCGATTGGTAATTAAATAAATAATTTGGGCGCTACTTAATTGTAGCGCCCTTTTTTTTTGATTTAAATATGACAGATAAAGACAAAGAAGTATTAAGACCATCGAAGATGAGAGGTGTAGCATTTCCAAAAGCTAAATACGGTGTGATAGCTGCTATAATCATCATTGTAGTAGTTAATGTTATCTACTATAAGGATTTTTTAATTTCTTTAATAAACTAAACCAAAAAAATTATGTGTGGAATTGTTGGCATCTACTTAAAAACAAAAAAATTTGAAAAAAGTTTGGGTAAGATGTTGTCTGGAATGCTAAATAATATGGAGTCTAGAGGTCCTGATAGTGCTGGATTTGCAATTTATAAAAATGAAGAAAAAAAAATTTTTAAATACTCATTATGTATTGGTGATTTAGATTTTAATAAATTTAAAAAAGAAATCTCAAAAAAAATTAATAAATCTAAATTAAATCAATATTCAGATCACGTAATTCTTAAAACTCCGATGGAGCCTAAAACTGTTATAAAAATACTTAATAACAGTTTTACAGAAATTTCATTGGTTGGATATGGAAATTCGATTGAAATTTTTAAACAAGTTGGAAACCCAAAAGATGTAGTTAAAAAATTTAAATTAGATAGTTTTAGTGGTACCCATGGAATTGGTCACACCAGAATGGCAACAGAAAGTGCAATAACAACAGATGGTTCTCATCCCTATTCTACTGGAAAAGATGAGTGTTTAGTACACAATGGATCATTATCAAACCATAACAATCTTAGAAGAGAACTAGTGAAAAAAGGCAATATTTTTAATTCTGAAAATGACACTGAAGTTGCAGCAGGATATGTTTCAAACAGTTTGTCAAATAAGAAATCATTAAAAGATACTTTGGTGTCAGGTTTAAAAGATTTAGATGGATTCTACACTTTTATTACTGGTACTAAAAAAGGATTTGCAGTTGTTAGAGATGAAATAGCATGTAAGCCAGCAGTCATAGCTGAAACAAAAAACTATGTAGCAATCGCATCTGAATTTCAAGCGATGGCTCATTTGCCAGATGTAAATAGTGCAAAAATTTTTGAACCAGAACCTGGTATCGTTTACTCTTGGGGAAATTAATGAAATTAGATTTAAAGAAATTAAAATTAAGAAAAGTAAATGAAAAATTACAAAGTTTAGATCGTAAACAAAATGATAGAAATTTTACAATAGTTAATCCAGAGGGAAATCATGCACTTTGTGCAGGGTTAACAGATGAGATAAATATAAATATTAAAGGACATGTGGGTTATTACTGTGCTGGAATGAATCAAAAAGCTAAAATTACAATTGATGGAAACGTGGGTACTGGTGTGGCTGAAAATATGATGTCAGGAAAGGTTCATGTTAAAGGTAATGCATCTCAATCAGCTGGAGCTACTGCACATGGAGGTTTATTAATAATTGATGGTGATGCTAGTTCAAGATGTGGAATTTCAATGAAAGGAATTGATATTATTGTAAAAGGATCAGTTGGACATATGTCTGGTTTTATGTCTCAATCAGGCAACATGGTAGTATGCGGTGATGCTGGTGAGGCATTAGGTGATAGTTTATATGAAACTAACATATATATAAGAGGCAAAGTTAAATCACTTGGTGCAGATTGTATTGAAAAAAAAATGGATAAAAATCATATTAATAAACTTAATTTACTTTTGAAAGACGCAAGTATTAAAAATCTTAAAGCTGAAAATTTTAAAAGATACGGTTCAGCAAGAAAATTATATAATTTTAAAATTGATAATGTATCAAGCTACTAAATATGAAAAAAAATAATAAAACACATCCTCGTCAGTCTTGGACTTTTGACGAATATACAAATTCTGAAATAAGAAGAGCGGCAGAAACTGGAATATACGATATTAGAGGTGGTGGATCAAAAAGGAAACTTCCACATTTTGATGACTTGTTATTCTTGGGTGCATCAATGTCTAGATATCCTTTAGAAGGTTATCGAGAAAAATGTACAACTAATGTTACGCTTGGAACTAAATATGCAAAAAAACCACTAGAATTAGATATTCCAATTACAATTGCAGGTATGAGCTTTGGAGCTTTATCAGGTCCAGCTAAAGAAGCATTAGGTAGAGGCGCTAGTGCCGCAGGAACATCTACAACAACTGGTGATGGAGGAATGACTCCTGAAGAAAGAAGACAATCAAAATATCTAGTTTATCAGTTATTACCCTCTAGATATGGAATGAATCCTGATGATTTGAGAAAGGCTGATGCTATAGAAGTTGTTATTGGTCAAGGTGCTAAACCTGGTGGTGGTGGAATGTTATTAGGTCAAAAAATTAATGATCGAGTTGCAAAAATGAGAACTTTGCCAAAAGGTGTAGATCAAAGATCAGCGTGTAGACATCCTGATTGGACAGGACCAGATGATTTAAAAATTAAAATTTTGGAATTAAGAGAAATTACCAAATGGAAGGTTCCAATATTTATAAAAATTGCTGGAGCTAGACCATATTATGATACCGCTTTAGCTGTAAAAGCAGGAGCAGATGTTATTGTTCTTGATGGAATGCAAGGAGGAACAGCTGCAACACAAGAAGTATTTATTGAAAATGTTGGTCAACCTACCCTTGCTTGTATTAAGCCTGCTGTTGATGCGCTTCAAGATTTAAATTCACACCGCGAAGTACAATTAGTTATTTCTGGAGGTATTAGAAATGGAGGTGACGTTGCTAAAGCTTTAGCCTTAGGAGCTGATGCTGTATCAATTGGAAGTGCAGCTATGATTGCACTTGGTGATAATAATCCTAAATGGGAAAAAGAATATAATAAGCTTGGGACAACTGCAGGTGCGTATGATGATTGGCATGAAGGAAATGATCCAGCTGGAATTTCAACTCAAAATCCAAAATTAATGAAAAGATTAGATCCTGTTAAAGCAGGTAAAAGATTAACTAATTATTTAAAAGTAATGACGCTTGAAGCGCAAACTCTTGCAAGGGCTTGTGGAAAAAATAGCCTACACAATCTTGAACCTGAAGATTTATGTGCTTTAACAGTAGAAGCGGCGGCTATGGCTGGAGTTCCCTTAGCTGGTACGAACTGGATACCTGGAAAAAAATAATTGATTATATTTTTTTAAACAAGTAGGGTTGTTTATGCCAAAAAATCTTTCACAAATAGCAAAACAAAAAAAAATAAAATATTTTTTAATAAGTTTTGTTGATCTGTTTGGGGTTTTAAGATCTAAATTAGTGCCGGCACAAGCAATTGCTGAAATGCAAAAAAATGGAGCTGGATTTGCTGGATTTGCTACATGGTTAGATATGACACCAGCAGACAGTGATATGTTTGGTGTACCAGACCCTGATAGTTTAATTCAATTACCTTGGAATAAAGAAGTAGGTTGGCTTGCATCTGATCTATATATGAACGGCAAACCTGTGAAAGCTTCTCCAAGAGTAATGTTAAAAGAACAAATAAAAAAAATGTCACAAAAAAAATTACAGATGAAGTCTGGTGTTGAATGTGAATATTTTTTAATTTCAGAAGATGGTTCTTCAATTGCAGATAAAAGAGATATTCAATCTAAGCCTTGCTATGATCAATCAGCTTTAATGAGAAGATATGAATTAATTAGAGAAATTTGTGACTGCATGATTGCTATGGGATGGAAGCCATACCAAAACGATCATGAAGACGCTAATGGACAATTTGAAATGAATTGGAATTATTCAGACTCTTTAATCACAGCTGATAGACACGTATTCTTTAAATACATGGTTAAAAGTCTAGCGGAAAAGCATGGTTTAAGAGCAACTTTTATGCCTAAACCTTTTCATAATCTGACTGGAAATGGATGTCATGCGCATGTCTCAGTTTGGAATGGAAAGAATAATAAATTTTTAGATAAAAAAAATAATCTTGGATTAAGTAAATTAGCCTATAATTTCTTGGGTGGTATTATGAATAACACGCAGGCATTATCTGCGTTTTTTAACCCAACAATTAACAGCTACAGAAGAATTAATGCTCCTCCAACAAAATCTGGAGCAACGTGGTCACCAAGTAGTATTTCATATACTGGTAATAATAGAACACACATGATTAGAATACCTGATCAAGGAAGATTTGAATTAAGATTAATGGATGGTTCAGCAAATCCATATTTACTTCAAGCTGGAATAATTGCTGCTGGACTTGAAGGAATAAATAAAAAATTAAATCCTGGAAAACCTTTACATTGCAACATGTACAAAGATTATAAAAAATATCCAAATCTTAAAAAATTACCTAACGATATTAAACAAGCAATCTCAATGCTTCAAAAAAGTAAGACCCTTTCAAATGCTTTTGGTAAAGATGTGATTGAAAGTTATATCAAATTAAAAAATTCTGAAATTAAAGATTTCAATAGTAAATCTTCATTTAATAAAAAGAAACCAGTTACCAAATGGGAAAAAGATAATACTTTAGATTGTTAGACTATGGTAATTCTATCTAACGGTCACCAATGGAAATATTCGGAATTTCTTGATAATAAAAATTATTTATTTGATAAAAATCAAATATTAAAATCAATATCAAAAGACGAAATAGATGATGCTTATAATAGTATTTCTAAGTGGGAGGGATACGCCCCTACTCCATTAATTTCGTTGAATAAATTGTCAAACGAATTAAGCCTTAAAAATATTTTCTATAAAGATGAGGATAAAAGATTTGATCTTAAATCTTTTAAAGCACTCGGTGGAGCTTATGCGGTTGAGAAAGTTACTAAAGGAGACAAAGATATTGTAGTTGCTACTGCAACTGCAGGTAATCATGGTAGATCTGTTGCATGGGGTGCAAGAAGACTAGATTTAAAATGTAAAATTTTTATTAGCGAATTTGTAAGCAAGGCAAGAGGTCAGGCTATGGCTGATCTTGGTGCTGATGTTATAAAGGTTAAAGGAAATTATGAAAAATCTTTACTTGAATGCATCAAACAATCTACAGAAAATAATTGGCAAATAGTTCAAGATGTTGCTTGGAAAGATTATATGCTGGTTCCAAAATATACTATGGCCGGTTACTCAGTAATGATGAGAGAAATCGTTGATCAAATAAATAATGAAAAAATTACACATATAATTTTACAAGCTGGTGTTGGTGGAATGGCTGGTGCCATGATTGCGGGTATTGCAAGATATTTAGACAACATTCCAATAACAATGGTCGTTGAGCCTGACAGTGCTGCTTGCGTATTAGAAAGTATTAGAACAGGAAAAGTGGAAAAAATTGATATTAAAAGAGAAAGTTTAATGGGTGGTATGTCATGTGGTGAAGTATCATTAGTTCCATGGGAAATACTAAAACATTCAGTCAAGCATTGCATTAGTCTGCCTGATGATGATATTGGAAATACCATGAAGTTATTAGGAAATTCAAGCTTCAGTGATCAAAAAATTATAGCTGGAGAAAATTCTGCGCCAGGAGTAATAAGTTTAATTGCTAGCTGTGAAGATCAAAATGTAAAAGAAAAATTACAGTTAGATCAAAACTCAAATGTTTTAATTGTTGGTTGTGAGGGTGACACTGATAAAGAAATGTATCAAAAACTTATAAGTCAATAAAATAATTTTATGAAAAAAATTACTAAAAAAAAAGTTGATAATTTAGATTTTTATAAAATTTTTAAACCAGAGTTAACTCCAAAAAGGATGATGGAATTGGGAGTGTTTGGTGGTGCATATTTTGGATTGGATATTAAAGAATATCCAAAAGTATGGTTTAAAAATGTAAAATTAAGTAAAACTTTTGATGTAAATTTAAATAGATTTAAAATTGTTTCAGGACTTTCAAGGGAACATTGGATTGAAAAGGGATGGATATTTAAAGAGGACCCTCTAGGTTGGTTTCAATGGTATTGTAGATTTGCTAATGGAAGAAGAATTCCAGCCATGGATGAGATACAAATTAAAAGATGGAAAAATTTTAGAAGACATGTTTTAGCAATAGAAAAGAACTGTGAAAAAGGTGACCTCGGATGCAGAAAAAGGCAGAGACAAGCTATATTGCAATGGGCTTATGATCCTTATAGATAAAAAAATTTAAGATATAAAAATTAAATATCACCAATATAATGATGGATAATTGATCTATTCTGTTGCTCTAAACGATGTTCAAATAAATACAAACCCTGCCAAGTTCCAAGCAATAATTCACTATCTTTAATACTAAGAGAGATTTGATTATTAGTTAATGCCGATTTGATATGTGCAGGCATATCATCTCTACCCTCAGTAGTATGCACATACAATTTATTATCCATAGGTACCAATTTATCAAAATAATTTATTAAATCTGTTTGAACATCTGGATCAGCATTTTCCTGTACAATTAAAGATGCACTAGTATGTTGAATACTTAGATTAAGTATTCCATTTTTAAAATTATTTTTGTTGATCCACTGAATTGTCTGATCAGTGAATTCATATAATTTTTGACCAGTAGTAGTTATATTAAGATTAAAGAACTCTTGCTTCATTAATTTTTTTCCACTGATGTCAACTCATATAATCGACTGACAGTCCTTTTAAAAGGATTTTGTAACAATCTTGATGAAGTGAATTGATCTATATTTTGTTCTGCAGTTACCGCTAGAGGAATATTTTTGTCATATATGACATCAATTAATGTAATAAACCGATGTTGTTGATTAGAATTAATATCATTAAATTGTGGGATATGATCAATTGTAATAAATTTACTGTTTTTAATTATTTCTAAATAATCTTCAGCACCAAGATTTTGAGAACATAAATCATTAAAATTAAATCTTACAACTCCTTCGTAAAAATTTTCTATTTTAAAATCTCTACCCTTTACATTAATTATCTTTGGTGAATGGTTTTTTCCTTTTGTGATAGTTCTAAAAAATTTGTTTATTTTAAAATTAGTCTCTTGATTGAGTGGATAAAAATATCTTTGTTTTTGATTATCATTTGATTTTCTATAATCGTCCTCTATTTTTAGTTCACACTCAATAGATTGTTTTTCCATAATTTTTATAAAAGGTTTAAACTGATCTCTTTGAAGACCATCTTTATAAAGTTCAGATATTCTTGTATTTGAAGTCAAAATTATTTGAATATTTTCATTAAAGATTTGCTCAAATAATTTTCCCAGAATCATTGCATCAACGATATTAGTTACTTGAAACTCATCAAAATAAATTAATTCAGTTTTAGATTTTAAATCTTTTACAAATTGATTAATTATATTTTCTTCATTTTTTTCTTTTCTTTGATGAACAAAATCATGAAAACTCAGCATAAACTCATTAAAGTGTAATCTTAATTTTTTTTTCTCAACTAGATCAAAAAAAAAATTTAAGATCATAGTTTTTCCTACACCCACACCACCATGTAAATAAAAAACTTTTTTTGAATTATTCTTTAAAAAGAATTTTTTAAAAATTGATTTATTAAAATTAGAAGTATAAAAACTTTCTATTTTATTAACTATTGTTAATTGATAAGCATTTATTTCTAAATTATTTTTGTTACAAAAATTTTGGAAAAGATTATTTAAATTCATTTTTTAGTTTTAAAATCTATACCGTATTCTGATCTTGGACCCTTTCTAAGACCAAATGGTCCTGAAATAAATAAAGTTAATGGCCTTGTACCGGGTTTTAGATCAACTCTATGCAAGTTATTAGCAGATCTAAACCCAATATAACCCGGTGGTCTCCAATATTTTCCTGTTTTTAAAGTCTCCCAATAACCACCTCTTAGTATTATGGTTATATAAGGAAAAGTATGATTATGAACACCTTCACCATGATCATCTGCGAGCATTTCATGAATTAAAATATTAAATGGGAACCATTTAGGACGATGCCTTAGAAGAACATAATACCTATTCATCCATGGTTTAGCTTCATTAAATCTGGGATGAGATGGTCCTCTGTCTAAAACAACTTTTTTTCTTCCAATCTTATCTAATAATTTTAAGATCATGACTAATTATATTGAACAATTGATCCATTTCTTATTACAAATAAATTTTGATTAAAGATAAATGGTCTTGAAACAAAATCTCCAGAAACCTTTTCTATTGTTTTAATATTTCCAATACTTAAATCCGCTAAAATCATTTTTCCATCAGAATTTGTGAGATATAAAGTCGTGTCATCGATTGCAAAACCTACTGGCTTAATATCTTTTCTTTTTTTAAGTTTATAGTTCTTCAACAAATCAGTAACACGAATAATATTTCCTTTATTTTTTTCAATAACTAATAAATATCCATCCTCAGATACTGTTAAAATTAAATTCCCAGTTATTACAGGTGTAATGCTCGAACTAATTTCATTTTTCCAATTTATAATTCCATTCTTAAAATCAACTGAATAAAACTCGTTTCTATTATTTGAAAAATAAATAGAACTTCCATCTGAAACTAACTTTGAAATCTTAAAATTATATGTTTCATTAATTATTGAGCTGCTTTGTGTTGGTAGCTGCCAGATTACTAATCCTGTTTCAATATCAACTGCAGTTATATCACCGATTGAATTACTAAATACTACTAAATCATCAACTATAATTAATGATAATTTAGAATTAGAAATGGTAAAAGAGTCTTCAGTTTTTAAGTTCCAACATTCATTGCCATTTTTTATCTCATAACATCTTAAAGTATTTTTATAATCAATAACAAAAATTTTGTTTTTATATTTTTTAATATCAGAATTAAAAGGGTAGGTATTATTTTTAGACCAATTTAATTCTCCTGAATTAATATTTATTGAATAATATTTTGCTATACTATCAGTAACTAATAAATTTTCAGCGTCTAACACAAAGTTTAATTTGGGTTTTTGCTTTTTTTCTGCTTTTGAATAATGGTTTTTTTTCCATAATACTTTTTGATTATTGTTGTACCTAATTATTGAACCTTTTTTATCAAAAAATATTAGACCATTATCTAAAAAAACTGGTTTAAAATTTAACTGGTTGATCTCTTCAAATTTTCCAAATTTATATGAACCAATTTTTTTTACTAAACCACCATAGTTTTGTGAACCATAATTATTTTTATTGTCTATAATTTTGTTGTTTGTTTTAATTTTTGTTAAATCTAATTTTAGTTCTTGATTAAATTCTGAAGAAATCTTTTTTTCTTCTGAAAAAACTTTTTTAATATTTTTTTTTGACTCTAAGTTTTTTTCTTTATCTTTCCAAATACGTGAGTTTTCATTAAATGAACAATGATTCAATAAAAACAAGGATAATATTAAAATAATTACTCTAGTCACTCAAATCTCTATTCAATCTTTTTTCAGCTTGTAATTTTATATCTGAATTAGGGTTTTCTAAATTGATGATTAGATTGAAAAATTCTTTTGATTTTTGCTTTTGATCTTTTGAATAAAAAAACTCAGCCATCAGATACAATGCATGGGATCTCCACACACTTTCAGAATTGATTAATGGATTTAAAATATTTAGTAAATCACTTTCTTGAGCTTGATCAGCATTAAACAATGCTTTTTTATAGATTACTAAATTATTTATTTCTTTGTCTAATGGTGTGTTTTCAATTAATAGATCAAAATACTCGTTTATTTTAACACGATCAGAAATAAGTTTTTTATCTAGAATAAAGTATAGTGATAATGGAGAGTAAGCAGGATCTTTTTTATTTATAATTTCAACTAAATTTTTAATTGTGCTTTCTTTATTTTTATCTGAATGCATTAATGTGGTTGAATTAAATTTATTTGAAATTTCTATTTTTTGATTAGTTTTGTAACTATCAAAACTATATGCTGCTATTAGAACAATTATTATAGCCAGCAAAATTGAAATAATTTTAATTTTATTTTTAACAAAAAAATTTCTTACTCTTTCGTTTCTTGTGTTGCTGTTTATAATTGAAATTTCTTCATCCATAATTAAATCATATTTCTTAATACGTATTGAAGTATGCCCCCATTTTTATAGTATTCTAATTCATTTTTAGTATCAATTCTGCATAAAGTTTTAATTTTTTTAATATCACCAGATGCATATTTAATTTCTAAACTTACCTCATCAGAAGGATTAACACCTTTTTCTAAACCAATAACACTTATTAATTCAGATCCAACTAAATTTAAATTTTTTCTATTAATGTTATCTTTAAATTGTAATGGTAAAATTCCCATTCCAATTAAGTTAGACCTATGAATTCGTTCAAAGCTCTCAGCTATTACTGCTTTAACACCCAATAATTTAGTTCCTTTAGCAGCCCAGTCCCTAGAGGATCCTGTTCCATATTCTTTTCCACCAATAACAACTAAATCAGTTCCTCTTTTTTTATATTCCACAACAGCATCATATACAGGCAGCACTTTTTCTTCAGGATATAATTTTGTAAATCCACCTTCAGTTCCTGGGGCCATTTCATTTCTAATCCTAATATTTGCAAATGTTCCTCTCATCATTACTTCATGATTTCCTCTTCTTGATCCATATGAGTTATAATCCTTTGGTAAAATCTGATGCTCCATAAAATATTCCCCTGTAGGACTATCTTTTTGGATGTTTCCTGCTGGTGATATGTGATCTGTAGTAACCATATCTCCTAAAATTAATAAAGGTCTTGCGTCTTTAATTGGTTTAAATCCTTCTGGTTGATCCGAAAGTTTATCAAAGAATGGTGGTTTCTTTACATAAGTTGATCCCTCATCCCAATTATAAATGCTACTTTCTTTAGTTTTAATTTTTTGCCATTGACTAGGTCCTTCAGAAACATTTGAATATCTTTGTATAAACATTTCAGCATTTAAAGATTGTTTCAAAGTATCTTCTATTTCTTCATTAGTTGGCCAAATATCTTTTAAATAAATACTATTTCCATCTTTGTCTTTACCCAGAGCATCTTTATAAAGATCAAATTCCATATGACCTGCCAAAGCATAAGCAACTACTAATGGAGGCGAAGCTAGGTAATTAGCTTTAATATGTGGAGAAATTCTTCCCTCAAAATTTCTATTTCCTGATAAAACTGATACAGCATATATATTTTCTTTTTGAATGGCATTAACAATATTTTCAGGTAGTGGACCTGAATTACCAATGCAAGTCGTACATCCATAACCTACTAAATTAAAACCAAGTTTATCAAGGTAAGTGTTTAATCCAGCTTTTGCTAGGTAATCTGTAACTACTTGAGAGCCCGGTGCTAATGAAGTCTTTACCCAGGGCTTTACTTCTAATCCTAATTCAACAGCTTTTTTTGCAAGCAATCCAGCACCAATTAATACATTGGGATTTGAAGTATTCGTGCAGGAAGTAATCGCTGCTATTAAAATTGATCCATCTTTAATTTCATAATCTGTATCTGAAACTTTTGAGATAGATTGATTTTTTCTACTTGTTGCTTCCTCAAAAACTTTTTTAAATGAAGTTGCCGCCTCTGTTAATAAAACTTTATCTTGTGGTCTTTTAGGTCCTGAGATTGTAGGAACAACTGTAGACATATCTAATGATATAGTGTCTGTAAATTCTATTTCATTGCTTGCCCATAAGCCTTGTTCTTTTGCATATTTTTCAACAATATCTACTATATGTTGATCTCTTCCTGAAAATTTTAAATACTTTAAAGTTTCGTCATCTATAGGAAAAAATCCACATGTTGCTCCATACTCAGGTGCCA
Source organism: uncultured Pelagibacteraceae bacterium (assembly GCA_902515485.1). Taxonomy (GTDB): domain Bacteria; phylum Pseudomonadota; class Alphaproteobacteria; order Pelagibacterales; family Pelagibacteraceae; genus Pelagibacter. The sequence continues at coordinate 12,589 of CABXUR010000004.1, forward strand.
TATTTGCAATTGTTGCTCTATCCGCTAATGTTAGATTTTTTAATCCTTCTCCATAAAATTCAACAAATTTTCCTACAACGCCTTTGTCCCTTAGCATTTTAACAACTGTTAAAACTAAATCTGTTGCAGTTGTTCCTTCCGGCATTTTATTTGTTACTTCAAAACCAATTACTTCTGGTATTAACATTGATATAGGTTGGCCTAACATTCCTGCTTCTGCTTCAATTCCACCAACACCCCAGCCTAATACTGATAATCCATTTACCATTGTTGTATGACTATCGGTACCAACCAGTGTATCTGGAAATAAATATTTTTCTCCTTCAAATTCTTCAGACCAAACTACTTTTGAAAGATATTCTAAATTTACTTGGTGACAAATTCCTGTGCCGGGAGGAACTATTCTAAAATTATTAAATGCTTGTTGTCCCCATTTTAAAAACGAATATCTTTCACCATTTCTTTCAAATTCGATATCTACATTTTTTTCAAAAGAATCTGAATTTGCTGATTTATCAACTTGTACTGAATGATCTATTACCAGATCAACTGCTGACAATGGATTGATTGTATTTGGATCTTTGTTTTTATCTTTTACCGCTTCTCTCATTGCAGCCAAATCAGCAACAGCAGGAATGCCTGTATAATCTTGAAGTAAAACTCTAGCAGGTCGATATGCAATTTCAGTATTAGATTTTTTTGATTTTAACCAATCTTTAATTGAATTTATTTGATTTTTATTTACCGATAAATCATCTTCATATCTTAAAAGGTTTTCTAATAAAACTTTTAATGACTTAGGAAGTTTAGAAATACTGGTTAGGCCGTTTTGTTCAGCTTCTTTTAAAGAATAATATTTATATTCTTTATTATCGATTGAGATATTTTTTAGAGAATTATAAGAATTTTTTTTACCCGGTGTCATATTATAAATAAAAAGTTATTATGCTTAATAAAAGAAGCAGTGACATAACATAATTAAAATAATTAATAAATTTCTGATTTGTCGCAAATTTCCTAAGAAATTTACCCATAAATGTCCAAAGAGTAATACTTGTGACCGAAACAAATAAGGCTAGAACAAGAATTTGAGTCGTATAATTCACAAAGTTCTCTCCTGGATTTATATATGTAGAAACAACAATTACTGCTGCAATCACTCCCTTAGGATTTAAGAATTGAAAAATAAAAGTTTCTATAAATTTAACAGGATTTTTATTTTTGTTTTCCTGATTTGTAGATCCTGAAAATGAGATCTTATAAGCTAAATAAATTAAAAATAATGTTCCAAGATATTTTAATATCTCTTGAATTAATGGATAAAGTTTAAATACATTTATCAGTCCTAAAGCTAAACATAATAAAAGAAAGGGAAATCCTAAAGTAACTCCAAAAATATGTGGGAGAGTTCTTTTTATTCCAAAATTAAAGCCAGAATAAAATGCTACAAAATTATTTGGTCCTGGCGTGAATGCAGCAACTATTCCAAACAATGTAATTGATAAAATTTCTGGGTGCATTATTAAGCAATTGGTAAACCATTCTCTGACTTTTGAGATGGATGAACTAATATTACTTTTCCTTCTTTATCTATTGATCCTAATATTAGCACTTGAGATACCACCCCTGCTATATTTTTTTCAGCAAAGTTACACACACCGATTACTTGTTTTCCCTTAAGGTTATCTTCATTATAATAATGAGTGATTTGAGCAGATGATTGCTTTATTCCTATTTCTTCACCAAAATCAACCTCTACAACTAAAGAAGGTTTTCTAGCTTTTTCATTTTTTTTAACAGAGATTACTGTTCCAACGCGAATATCTACTTTATCAAAAATATCAAAGGTAATTTGTTCTTTCATATAATTAATATATAATAGATGAAAAATATGAGTACAGAAAATAATTCAGATCTTTTGTTTAATAATTCTGTTAAAATTTTAACAGACCTGATTGGTTTTAAAACTATATCTGGAGAGAATAACACTGCTTTAATTGATTACTGTGATGATATTTTAAAAAAATTAGGAGCAACTTCTTTTAGAACTTATGATGACGAAAAAAAAAGAGTGAATTTATTTGCAACTCTTAAGGCTAAAAATTCAAACAATAAAAAACCAATAATTTTATCAGGTCATACTGATGTTGTGCCAGTTTCAAAAGGTTGGACCTCTGATCCTTTTACTGCAACAATAAGAGAGGATAAATTATATGGAAGAGGTTCGTGTGATATGAAAGGATTTATTGCATGCACTTTAGCTTACGCACCAATCTATTCAAAATCTAATTTAGACAGAGATATTCATTTTTCATTTACATTTGATGAAGAAACAGCATGTATAGGAGCTCCTATATTAATTGAAGAATTAAAAAGAAGAAATATTAAAGATGGTATTTGTATTGTTGGAGAACCAACAAATATGAAAATTATTGATGCACACAAAGGATGTTATGAATATACAACTTATTTTAAAGGCTTAGCAGGACATAGTTCTGCACCTCATAAAGGTGTAAGCGCTGTTGAATATGCTTCAAGATATGTCAGCAAATTAATTGAATTAAGAGAAAAACTTAGAGAAAGAGAGCCTAAAGACTCTATTTTTGATCCACCTTATTCTACTCTTTCAATTGGTGGTGTGTTCGGTGGGATAGCTCACAATGTAATAGCAGATAAGTGTCATATTAATTGGGAAACAAGACCAGTAATAAAAGAAGATGGTGTATTTTTGAGTCAAGAAATAGATAAATATGCAAATGAAGTGTTGCTCCCAGAAATGAAAAAAGTTTTTGCTGATGCTTCAATAGAAAAAAAAATTATTGGAGAAATAGTTGGATTTGATAGAGAAGATAAATCAGATGCATGTGAATTTATCTCAAGCTTAACTGGTGATAATTCTAGACAGGTTGTTTCTTTTGGAACAGAAGCAGGGCTGTATCAAGAAATTGGAATTAGTACTGTTGTGTGTGGACCAGGATCAATTGAACAAGCTCATAAAATTGATGAATTCATAGTTTTAGATGAACTAAAAAAATGTATTAACCTTTTAGATGGGATTAAAAATAATTCTATTGCTAATTAATTATTCCAACCACTTACAGCTTTAACTTCAAGAAATTCCTCTAGACCTAGTTTACCAGCTTCTCGACCAATACCTGAATGTTTATATCCTCCAAAAGGTGCATCAGGTGCCAAACCTGCACCATTGATGTCAACCATTCCTGATCTTAATCTTCTAGCAACTCGGTTTGCTTTTTCCTGATCTTGAGTTTGGATAAAATTTAAAAGTCCATAGGGAGTATCATTTGCAATTGCTATGGCTTCTTCCTCTGTCTCAAATGGTATAATTGATAAAACTGGACCAAAAATTTCAGTTCTTGCAATTTCCATTTGATTATTTACATCCGCAAAAGCTGTTGGTTTTACGAAATAGCCTTTATCTAAACCTTCAGGTTTGCCCGTACCACCAGCAACTAATTTAGCACCCTCATCTATACCAACTTGAATTAAAGATTGAATTTTATCAAATTGAGTTTTTGAAACTACTGGTCCAATATGATCTCCCTCTTTAGTTGCAACGTCAACTTTCATTGAGTTAGCAAAATTTTTAACTCTTTCAACTGTCTTATCATAAATTGATTTTTCAACTAACATTCTAGTAGGTGCATTACAAGATTGGCCTGTATTTCTAAAACATCTTAAAGCACCTCTTTCGACTGCTTTTGCATCAGCATCTTTAAAAATTATATTTGCACCTTTGCCACCTAATTCTAGGCTTACTCTTTTAAAATCATTAGCTGCATTTTGTGATATTAAAGCTCCTGCTCTAGTTGATCCTGTAAATGAAATCATATTTACATCAGGGTGACTTGTTAAAGCATTGCCAGTCACTGCTCCATCTCCATTTACTAAATTAAAAACACCTTTTGGTAATTTTATTTCGTCAATCATCTCTGCTAAAATCATTGAAGATAATGGTGCAATTTCTGAAGGTTTTAAAACCATCGTGCATCCTGCTGCAATTGCAGGAATTACTTTTAAACAAGTCTGGTTCATTGGCCAATTCCAAGGAGTAATTAAAGCACAAACACCTTTTGGTTCATGCAAAATATTATTATTGGGAGCATGATCACCTAAAATCTTTTCAAAAGTATATTCTTTTAAAACTTTGATATAAGACTTAATGTGACTGGCACCTGTTCCAGCTTGTAATTGGGTTGAAAAATCAATCGGAGCTCCCATTTCTAAAGATATAGCTTTAGCCATATCAGCCCATCTCTTTTTATAAAGTGCATAAAGAGCTTCAAGATATTTTAGTCTCTCTTCTTTTGAAGAAAAAGCCCATGTATCAAAAGCTTTTGTTGCTGCGCTAACTGCATCATTTACATCCTCAACTCCACCTAAAGATATTACTGCACACTCTTCTTCAGTTGATGGATCGATTACCGTTAAGTCATTTGGTTTTTTGGGAGAAACCCATTCACCGTTAATATAAAATTTTTTTTGATCTAACATTTTGAGAAATTATCCTTTCTTTATGATTTTGCAAATAAATTTGTTAATTCGTAAACAATAGTGGCTGCAGCTAACGAAGTAACTTCAGCATGGTCGTAAGCAGGTGAAACTTCAACTACATCTGCAGACACAAGATTTAAACCTGATAGTCCTCTTAAAACATTAACCATTTCTCTTGTCGTCATTCCTGCGATTTCTGGTGTACCAGTGCCTGGAGCAAAAGCTGGATCTAATACGTCTATGTCTATAGATAAATATAAAGGATTATTACCTACTCTTTTTTTTATTCTTTCTGCTATTTTATCTGTTCCCTCTGTTTGAAATTCATCACAATGAATTATCTTAAAACCAAAACTTTCGTCATTTTTAATATCATCTCTACTATAGAGTGGCCCCCTAATACCAACATGCATTGAAGCATCGTCCAAAAATAATCCCTCTTCTCTTGCTCTTCTAAAAGGAGTGCCGTGTGTGTATGGGGCACCAAAATAAGTATCCCAAGTATCAAGATGAGCATCAAAATGAACTAATGAAACTGGTCCATTACATTTTTTATTAATTGCTCTAAGTAGTGGTACTGCAATTGTATGATCTCCACCTAAACTAATAATGCCTCCTACTTTATTTAATAAGTCGGTTGCTCCAACTTCTATTTGTTTTATTGCTTCATCAATACTGAAAGGGTTACAAGTAATGTCACCAGCATCTGCTACTTGTTGTACTTTAAAAGGTTCAACGTCATAACTTGGATGAAAATTTGTTCTTAAATGACGTGAAGCTTGACGAATACTTTGTGGGCCAAATCTTGCACCTGGTCGATAACTTGTGCCCGCATCAAATGGGACACCTACAATTGCTACATCACAACTTTCAACATCTCTTAACTCCGGCAATCTTGCAAATGTTGATGGTCCTGCAAATCTTGGAACTTTAGTTCCACTTACAGGTTGAATTGGATTTTTATTATGTTCTTTTTTCATTTATAAACAAAATGTACCACATTCTTTTTAAATCGAATATCATCTAAATTTAGATTATGAAGATTTTTAAGCTAATTTTACTATCTTTTATTTTAATAACTCCAGTAAAGGCAAATACAATTTATAATTTAATAAAAATTCCAAATTTGGAAATTTATGAATTAAAAACACCTAACAACCTTAAATATTTTTATGCAGAAAAACCTTTTCAACTTGGTATTCAAAAAAATATATCTTGTACAAACTCTAGTAAGCAAACTTATGATGAAAAATACAAAATAATTTCAAATAATTTAAATAGATATTCAAAACAATTTTTAAAAAAAATAAATCTTAAATATATTGTAATGTGTGAAAATTTATCGATTTCAGGAATTAATACAGCGGGAATTCCTGATCATTTAATGAAAACGCTTATTATTGACCTTAGTTTTAACGAAAAATATTTTGAAAGAGTAATACATCATGAGTTATTTCATGTGATAAATGATGGATTTAAAGATCTTTTTAATGAGGATGAGTGGAAATCATTTAATAATAAAAATTTTGAATATGCTGATTGCTCTACTTGTTCTAAGAAATTAGGACTTGATACCTACCAAAATACCAATGGTTTTTTTACTGAATATTCTAAAACTATACCATCCGAAGATATGGCTGAAGTTTTTTCTCATTTAATAATAAATAGATATAAAATTACAAACGATAATGTGCTTAATAAGAAAGTTGAATTTATAAAAAATAAACTTAAAAAAATAGATGTTACTTTTGAATTTTGATAATGATCAAAAAAATTAATGCGACCTTATCTGAAAAGATAACACTCATTTTTCTATTAGCGCTAGCAATTTTTGCATTAAGTTTTACTGTGATAATTAAAAATAAGTGTTTATTTATTAAAGATTTTAATCCACAAAAAATAAATTTTGATAAACCAAAAAATATTGTTGTGCTTAATGTTGAGTGTGGAAATGTAATTATTGAACTTTATCCAGAAGTATCTCCAAAAGCAGTTGAAAGATTTACGACTTTAATAAAATCTAATTCTTATGATGATGTTGCGTTTCATCGTGTAATTAAAGATAAATTAATCCAAGCTGGCGATCTTGAATTTGGTAAAAAAAATAAAATAAATTATGGGAAAATAGGTACTGGAAAATCTGGTCTAGGAACAATTAACTCGGAAATTGATGCAGAGTTCGATTATAGAAAAGGAAGTGTTGGCCTAGCGCGAACCTTAAAATATAACACTGAAGATAGTCAATTCTTCATCATTCTTGATGACGAACCTTTGTTTGAAGGTGAATATACACCCATCGGAAAAGTAATTTATGGAATAAAAATTTTAAAAAAAATTAAATACTCTCGTCGATCTGAATTTGTATTAAGACCAGATTTTATTAATACAATTAGAATGTATAGAATAAATTAGTTAACTAGAGGTTTACCGGTAGCTAAAGTGTGTTTAATTCTATCTTGAGTCTTCTCAGTTTCAATTAACTTCATAAAAGCATCTAGTTCTAATTTATATAAATCATCCTCTGACAAAGTCTTATCAATTGTTGTATCTCCTCCACTTAAAACATGCGATAGTTCTTGAGCAACTAATAAACCATGATCGAGAATAACTTTTTCATTATAAAGTTTTTCTAAAATTTTATTCATTTCTTCTTTGACAGCTTTACCTGGAAGATTAAATTTTGTCTCTGAGGGTGCTTTAAAATCTTTATTATTTTTTAAGATGTCTTTTGCTACTTCCAAAAGACTATTTCTATTCATTATTTTTTTATCTTCTGGTTTTAAATACTTCATAGGTTCAGCTTCGACAGGAGAAGTTGCTGTTTTTCCATAACCAATAATATCAAATACTTTTAATGGTGCATAATGAGGATCATTCTTAGCTTCCTCTGTATCAATCCATCTTGCCAACATTTCTTTGCATCCACCTCCAGCAGGTATTAATCCAACAATAGCTTCAACTAGTCCAACTACGATATTTGTATGAGATGCAACGAAATTACTTTGAACCATAACCTCAAATCCTCCACCAAGAGTTAAACCTGAGGGAGCAGATACAACTGGATGGTCAGAATATTTTAAATGTTTGCATGTCTCTTGAAAGTACCCCACAAATTTTTCTATGGATTTAAAGTCACTTTTATTAGCAAATTCCATTGTATAGCTTAGATTTACTCCAGCAGAAAATTGCATACTTTCATTAATAATTATTAATGGCTTATCAGTAGCTTTTTTTAAAGCATCCATTGAATCATAATCTAGCGCATTTGCTTTAGTGGTAAATTCAACAATATTATAGTCATTAAACCTATAAATAGATGCTGAGCTATTACCATCAATATTGGTTGCTGTTTTTTTTACTTTTCCTAAAGTTTCAATATCAGTATATTTTTGTCTTATTCCATGAAACTTTTCGTCTTTAGTTTTGGATAGATTTTCTAAAAATTTATTTCCTTCATAATTTTTGAATTTTTCAAAAAAATTGGCAACACCAATTTCCTCTAACATTTCAAATGGTCCTTTGCTCCAATTGAATCCAAGTCTCATTGCTTCATCAATATCATTAAATTCATCTGTAATACCTGGAACAAGAGAAGAGGCATAATTAATAATTTTTGAAATAACTGACCAAGCGTATTCACCATATTTGTCATCTCTATTGATTAAAGCTTTTAGATCTACTTTATCAGACTTTATATTAATTTTTTGTGTTGGATGATATTCTCCAGTTTCTAAATTAATTGCTTCAAGAATTTTTTTATTATCAACTTTATTCATTCTATAAAAGCCACCTTTACCTTTACGTCCCGTGTAACCAGTTTCTATTAATTTTTTTACTAGAGGTATTTCTTTTGCAACTTCTTGGAATTCATCTGACTGAGGTAATTCTTTAATAAAACTTTTAAGAACATCTGCCATTAAATCTATTCCAATTAAATCATATAAACCAAATACTCCAGTTTTAGGTATTCCCATTGGTCTTCCAAAAACAGCGTCAGCCTCTTCTATAGACATTTTCATTTTAAATGCTTCTGTCATAGCGATTTGCATTGCAAAAACTCCTATTCTGTTTCCTAAAAAGCCTGGGGTATCGTTGCAAACTATTGCACCTTTTCCTAAGCTAATTTCACAGAATTTTTTTAGAGAATCAATTTTATTTAAATCGTTATTTTCACTTTTAACAATTTCAAGTAAATCCATATATCTAACAGGATTAAAAAAATGAGTGATACAAAAATCTTTTTTGTCTTCAGCCGATAGTTTTTCTGAAAGTACACTTATAGGTATTGAAGATGTGTTTGATGATATGATTGATCCAGCTTTTCTTTCTTTAAAAATTTTTTCATAAATGTTATGTTTGATATCTATTCTCTCAACAACCGCTTCAACAATCCAGTCTGCTTCATTAACAACTTTAAAATCATCATTAATATTTCCAACATTAATATTATCAATTTTTGATTTATCAATTAAAAGAGGGGGTCTTGATTTTTTTATTCTCTCCCTTGCTTTCTCGCTTATCTCTGTAGTGAGGTCTAATAAAGTAACAGGAACATTTGCATTACACAAATGAGCTGCAATCCCACTTCCCATTGTGCCTGATCCGATAACTACAACTTTTTTGATATCCATAAAATTAGAATGTTCTTATATTAAAATTAAATCAAACTTGAAATAAATAAATCGTCTCAATATTAACTTTGCTGAATTTTTAGTTCTTCAATATCTATATGACATCGAATTGCATTTCCATTATCTCCAAATTGCCATGGTGGAGTTTCGTTTCTACATTTATCACCTACAATTCTTGGACACCTGCCTTGAAAAGAACAGCCAATTTCAGGGGGTTTTTCTTCAACTATATCTTCAGCTACTAGTTTTGGTCTTATATCTGGATCTGGCTCTAGAACTGCACCGATTAAAACTTCTGTATAAGGGTGAGATGGAAATTGATAAACATCTTTTGATGGACCAATTTCACACAATCTTCCTTGATATAAAACAGCCACTCTATCACTGATAGCTTTTACAACTGCGAGATCATGTGAAACAAATACATAAGTTGTACCTAACTCTTCTTTTAATTTTTGTAATAAATCTAATACAGCAGCTTGTACAGACACATCTAAAGCTGAGGTTACTTCATCACATAAAATAATATCCGGTCGTGCTGCAAAAGCTCTTGCAACAGCTATTCTTTGTTTCTCTCCTCCAGATAATTGTCTTGGATATCTGCTCATATAAAAAGCACCAAGTCTTACTTTTTCAAGTAATTCAGCAATACTCGATTTAAGTTTACTACCTGTTAAACCAAAATATAATTTTAAAGGTTGGGAGAGTATTTGCTCAACTGTATGATTTGGATTTAATGACTCGTCTGGATTTTGAAAAATTAATTGAATAGATCTCAAATCTTCTGAATTTCTTTTTTTTAAATCACCAGATAACAATTTTTCTTTATCAAATTTTATATACCCATCTTTTGTTTTTAGTAACCCAGCAATAGATTTTAAAATAGTAGATTTACCACTACCAGACTCCCCTACTAATGCAATAGTCTCTCCTTTATTTATATTTATATTTATATCTTTTACGGTAGGATTGGTATCGGTCACTTTATTTAAGAATTGATCTATAATGCCTTGTTTTGCATATGATATAGAAACGTCCTTTAAATCTAAAATTTCATCTATAGTTATTTCTTTTTTTAACTCGTTTGTTATTTTTTGTTCACTAGTTTTTGAAATTAATTCAGAATGATTAAAACATCTAACACTAGTATCTATCTCAGATAAATATTCTAATTCAGGCACTTTAATTTTACATTCATCACTTGAAAAATTACATCTATCATAAAAACTACAACCACTTCCAATATTACCTGGCTGCGGTTGACTACCTGGCATTGAATCAGGAAGTCCTGATAGAGAAAGTTTTGGAATTGATTTTAATAATCCGTAAGTATAAGGATGAATAGGTTCTTTCAAAATTTTTCTTACTGGCCCTTCAAGTACAATTTCACCTGCATACATTACAATCACTCTGTCACAAACTTGAGCTATTGCTCCAAGATCATGACTTACATAAACCATGGATGTTCCTGTATCTTTTGCTATATCTTTTAATAGTTCTAAAACATGTGCTTGGGTTGTTACATCTAAACCAGTAGTTGGCTCATCTAATAATAATAATTCTGGGTTACCAGCTAAAGCCATAGCAACTGCAACACGCTGTTGTTGTCCTCCTGAAAGTTCATGAGGATATCTAAGTGCCATTATTTTTGGTGATGGAAGCCTAACTTGATTTAATAATTCTGAAATTTTCTGCTCCCTTTCAACTTTACTAAAATCTGTATGAAGTCTAAGCGCTTCTTCAATTTGATAACCAATTTTAAGATTGGGTGTTAATGCCTGGCCAGCGTTTTGTGGGATCATTGCAATTTTTCTTCCTCTAATATCCTCTAATTCCTTGTTATTTAGACTGAGTAAATCTTGAGATTTAAATAAACATTCTCCACCATTAGTAAAAAGGCCATGTTTAATATAACCCATCATCGCAAGAGCAAGTGTACTTTTTCCAGAACCAGACTCTCCTACAATACCAACCGTTTCACCTTTTCTAATATTGGTAGTTATGTTTCTAAGTATTGATATTTGTTCACCTTTTTGACTTTTAAAGCCAATAGATAAATCTTTAATTTCTTGAATATTAATATTCATATTTTAAACAGGGGCTTTTGTTGATCTATCTATTCCTAAAGCTTTAGCAAAAGCATCAGCGGTTAAATTTATGCCAATAATTAATGAGCTTAATCCAACAATAGGTGCAATTACTGCCCACCATGCAAAAGACATTAATCCTCGAGCATTAGATATCATTAATCCCCAATCAGGAGTTGGAGGACTCACCCCAAATCCCAAAAAAGATAATGAGCTAAATCCAAGAAGCATCCAAGACCATCTCATTGCTCCTTCAACTAAAATAGCATCTCTAACATTTGGTAATATTTCATTCCAAATAATTGAAAGGTTACTGTGACCTCTAGCTTTTGCAGATACAATAAAATCTTTTGCTATTACATCATGAGTAGCCGCCCTTGCAACACGAACAATTCCTTTACCATAAAAAAAACCAAGAGCAGGTATTAATACTTCAGTGGTTGTTCCAAGAAGTGAAACTATTAAAAGCATAGCCAAAATCCAAGGTATTGATAAAAATGCATCCACTATCCTCATCACAACGTCGTCAATTCTTCCTCCTACTAAGCCACAAAAAATTCCTAAAAGACCTCCCCAAAGTAAAGCAATAATTGATCCAAAGAATGTTATGGTAAGTGCAGTTCTACCTCCTAAAATTGTTCTAGTAAAAACATCTCTACCCAAACTATCAGTACCAAACCAAAATTCTGACGATGGAGCATTTAACATTAACGTCGGATTAATTGCTTTATAATCATAAGGTGCAAACCATGGGCTGGTTATCGCTAATATTACATGAAAGATTAAAATTGCTAACCCAATAAACCCTGACGGTTTCGAGGCCATTGTAGATATTATGTCTAAAACTTTTTCTAGAGAACTTTTGGGATTTTCATGAAATGTATTTTTTGAGGTTTCCATTTTTTATTTTCTAGTTTGTAATGTCTTTAATCTTGGATTTAACATTAAGGTTAATAGGTCAGCTATAAAATTTATACTAACATAAATAGATGCAAGGATAATACCTAATGCTTGAACAACTGGTAAGTCTCTATTAGAAATCGATTCAATTACTAATCTTCCCAATCCTGGATAATTAAATACTACCTCAGTCACAACCACTCCACCGAGCAGCCAAGCAATAGTTAAAGCAACAACATTAATTGCTGGCAATAAAGCGTTTGGTAGTACATGTTTAAAAACCATTTTCCAATATGGTACTCCTTTTAATATTGCCATTTGTATATAATCACTTGCCATTACTTGAATAACACTTGATCGAACCATTCGAGCCATATGAGCAGTCATGATCATTGCAATTGCTATTACCGGCAAAATAATATTTGGCAGTAACTCAAAAAAAGTAACATCTGTAGGTACAATTACTATACCAGGTAACCACTCTAACCAAATTGCTACTATTAGTATTAATAAAGTAGCGCTTATAAATTCTGGAATAGTCATTGAAAATATTGCAACAGTAGAAATTATAATATCTGGCATTTTATCTCTCCAAAGAGCTGTGATTATTCCTAATATTAAAGCTAATGGGATACCAATAATTATTGCTGCAGAAGCAAGAACTAATGAATTTTTTATTCTTGGTCCTAAGACCTCATTAATTTGCATTTGGCCACTTAATGAATAACCAAAATCTCCCTGAATAACATTATACGCCCATGATATATATCTTTCATGTGCCGGAACATCTAATCCTAGTCTTTTAATACATGCAGCTAGTGCTTCACCAAAAGCTTCTCTTTCTAAATAAGAAGTGCAAGCATCCCCAGGTAATATTTCAACACCAATAAATGTTATCAAAGATACTATAAATAAGGTTACTAAACCTAAGACAAATCTTTTAAAAATTAAAAAAAACATAATTAAGATTATTAACCCAAATTTTAAAATTAATTATTTATAAATGAAAGTAATTATACAGGCCATATTTAATGGCCTGTATAATATAAGTTTTTTACTAATCTACTTTTACTTTGTGCCATTGAATTGAAAAAACCTCAACATCATCAAGGTTTTTAACTCTTGAGCTTGTAACAACTAGTTTAGATACATGGTAAGGTATCATAGTTCCAGATTGTTGCCATAAAGTATGTTGTGCTTTTTCATAAAGAGCTTTTCTTTTTTTAAAATTAAGCTCACCTCTAGCATCTGCAAGATTTTTATCAAAGTCTGAACTCTTGTAGTATGACTCATTCCATTTAGCGCTACTGTGATAAACTTCATGAAGAACACTGTCAGCAGATCTTTCATTCCAACGTGTCATTGCGACATCTTTTTTCATCCATGTTTCTTTCCAGTAACTTTTTGATGGTGTCATTTTGATGTCAACTTTGATACCAGCTTTAGCAACTTGTTGCTGAATTACTTCTGCAATTGTTGGCCAAGTTGGTTCTTTTGTTGAAACGTGTATTACCATTTCGATACCATTTGGATATCCTGCTTCTTTAAGAAGTTTTTTCGCTTCAGCAATGTTTTGTTTACAACTCATGTTATGACGATATTGGTCAGTTGGAGCCACAGGCGTATCACAAGATACTACTGCTTCACCGCCCATTACAGTATCAACAAGCTCTTGTCTATCTACAGCTAGCCTAACAGCTTTTCTAACTTTAGGGTTATCAAATGGAGCTCGTTCCGTATTCATAACCATACCTCTCCAGTTACCAGTTGGTATTACTGAAGTTTTAAATTTAGGATTACCATCAAAGATTTTTTTCTGACTAAATTGTACATATCTATTCATATCAATTTGACCAGTCAAAAGAGCTTGAACTCTAGCTTCACCATCAGGTATCGCGATTACATGTACTTCAGCAAGTCCAGGTGCACCTTCCCAATAGTTTGGATTAGCTTTTAGAATTGTAGTTCCTTCTGCATCAAATTTTTCAACAATAAAAGGACCAGTTCCAATTCCTGTTTTTCCAATAGTGTCTCCTGAGCCAGATGGGATCATTCTCAATCTGTAATCAGTCAAGTTAAGTGGAAAATCCGCAAAAGAAGTGTTTAATTTCATTTTTACAGTATGAGAATCAACGATTTCAATGTCTGTTACAACACTTAAGCTTTTTTTCGCAGGTGAACCAATTTCAGGATCTTTTACTCTCATCAAAGAATATTTTACATCCTCTGCATCAAAGTCAGATCCATCATGAAACTTAACTCCTTTTCTAAGTTTAAAAGTCCATTCAGTGGCATCTGCATTTGCAGACCAATCTGTAGCTAATTCTGCAGATGTTACTCCCTTAAGATCTTTTCTAACTAAACGGTTTTGAGTCATGATAACTACCTGAAATAATCTACCTTTAGTTATCGCATCTAAGTTTGTATCTTTTCCAAAACCAAGATCATGTGAAAGTTTGAAAGTTCCACTAGAAGCATTGGCAAATGAAAATGATACCATTAAAGATACCAAATAAATTGATATCGTTTTAAAAACGTTTTTCATTATTAATTTCCTCTCTTTATTTTTTCGAAAGCTAACATCTTACAAAATTTAGAACAATAATAATGTACGATACAAGTGTAGATTGTACCTAATTTGGGCTTTCAAATTAATGATATAACTGGATTAAAATTCAGATTTAATTTATTAAAAAATTATATGCACAAATCTTTAAGAAATATTAGGTTTTCAATCAAGCCTCAGCAAGAAGAAAGTGGTCGACCTGTTGAACTAGCAAGAACCATGAGTATTCATCCTTTGACTTATCAAGAGCTACCTTATGACCCAGAGTACTCTCATTATGCTGGTCGACTAACAACTGAAAAATTATCAAATGCTACACCGGATGAACAATATTGGAAAACAAAAAGAGAAATTATTCTTCGACATACAGGAGAACATCCTTATGAAATTTCAGGCCCTGATGCTCTTAAATTACTACAAAGAATTTTTCCAAGAGATATTTCAAAAGTTAAAAAAGGAAGATGCTCTTATCAGTTCGCTTGTTATCATGATGGTGGAATAATCACCGATGGTTTACTTTTAAGAATTGATGAAAATTGTTATTGGTTTGCTCAAGCAGATGGAGACATGCTTTCATGGTATAAAGCAAATTCAGAAGGACTTAATGTTGAAATAAAAGAACCAAATGTATTTGTAAGTCAAATTCAAGGACCTAAATCGATGGAACTTCTCGATCAATTAATTGATGAGCCCATAGCAAATACATGGAAATATTTTGATTGGGTTGAAATTACAATGGCAGGTGAAAAAGTAATAATTAGTCGAACTGGATTTACGAATGAACTAGGATGGGAAATTTATTTTAGACCTGAGAATAATGCAGAAAAATTGGGTAATCTTATTCTAGAAGAAGGAAAAAAAATGGGAATGATAATTACTGCAACACCATCATTTAGAGGTAGAAGAATTGAAGCTGGGCTTTTATCCGCAGGACAGGATTTTTCAGATGAAACTAATCCTTTTTCAGTAGGACTTGGACGTTTTGTTGATTTAAAAAAAGATAACTTTATAGGCAAAAAGGCATTGTTAAATGCAGATAAGGAATGCCGAAGCTGGGGTATTAGAGTTGTTGATGGAATAGCAAAAAAAGGAAGGTATATAAAAATAAATAATCAATCTATTGGAAAAATAACATCAAGTACATGGTCTCCTTACCAAGTTTGTGGGGTTGGAATTGTACTATTAGATAAGTCAAACATTGGACCTGGAACAGTAGTAGATGTTGAATGTACTGATGAAAAAATTCATAAAGCTGAACTTTGTAAATTACCTATGTATGATCCAAAAGGTGAAATAGTAAGAGGTATAAATAAAAAGATACCCACAAAAGCTGAACCATGGTCAGGAATTAAAAACTAATCAATTTTAGGAATACTTAATTTGTCCTGAACTTTATGTTTTTTTAATAATTGTTCTATGTAGCCTTCTTTAATAAGTTTTGAAATAAACCCATTTAAAAATTCTAATATTTCAGGATTACCTTTCTTAATTCCAATAGATTGTTTTATGTAAGTAAATGGATTTGTAATCATTTTAAAATCATTGTTAGTTTTTACTTCATCCACAAGTTTAGATTTTAATCCAGCTAGTACGTCAACATTATTATTTCTAAATAAATTATGTGACTCTTCTATTGATGATGCTCTAACTAATTGAGCATTTTTTAAATTATCAGTAAGCCATAAATCATACGCACTTCTCTCAAAAACAGCTATTTTAGTACCTGGTGTATCTACCTCTTCATTACTTTTAAAATTACTTTCACTTCTAAATATAAAATTAGCATCAATATTTATATAAGGATTACTAAAATCTATTGTTTTACCTCTCTCCTTCTCGTAAGCTATATTACCGATATCCCACTTATCATCATTTACAGCATCAGCTAGTAAACCTGGGTTTGGAAATTTAATTAATTCACAACTTAAATTTAGTTCTTTAGCAATTTTTTTTCCAACATCTGGAGATAATCCATCTGGTAAACCCGATGCATCTTCAGTACTAACGAGTAAAAAATTACTCATATTGAGACCAACACGCAAAACACCAGATGGGGCTATTTTTTTTGATATAAAATCATTCATTAGAAATTTTATTTATAAAATACTATATATTAATTCAAATCTTTTGAATTTAATTAAATGAACAAGATCGAAAAAAAAATAATCGCAATAGGTGGTGTTGGAGTTACACCAGAGTCAGATGAAAGTTTAGATCATTTTATTTTGAATCAATTAAAAAAAACAAAAAACAATATTGGTTTTTTAGGTACAGCCAGCAAAGATGATAATGAAAAAGTAGAAAAATTTTATAAAAAATTTGATAATAGTAATTCTGAACTATCTCATTTTAATCTTACATCAAGTATAAATGGTTTTTCAAAATGGTTACTCGGTAAAGATTTAGTTTATGTTGGAGGCGGTAATACTTCATTTATGTTAGAAATTTGGAGGAAGAATAATTTTGAACAAGTATTTAAAATTGCTTATGAGAAAGGAATAATATTGTCTGGAGTTAGTGCTGGTGCTGTTTGTTGGTTTGATTGGATATTGTCGGATTCTATGGGTCAAGGTTTTAAACCATTAAAAGGTATCAATATATTGGAAGGTAGTTGCACACCTCACTCGTCTAATATTGAAAGAATTAATGAATTTGAAATAAATATTAAAAATAACAAATTACCCAAAGGGATTGCTATTGATGATGGTGTGGCAGTAGTTTTTATTGACGGAAAACCAACTGAAGTTTATTCTACTGTAAATAATCAAAGCGCTTATTTTTTAGATAAAAATAAAAAAATTAATCTTAAAGAATATATAAATAATAAATGAACAATATAACTCCAAGTAAAAAAATTCATAGTATCGAAGACGCAAGAAATTTAGCAAAAAAAAGAATGCCTAGATTGATGTTTGATTTTTTAGATGGTGCTTCAGGTGATGAGAAACTTTGTGAAATTAATAGTACAGCTTTAGATCAAATAAGACTTGAGCCAAAAGTTCTAAGAAATGTTGAAAATAGAAATCTCAAAAAAAAATTTTTAGATATTGAGTTTGATCAGCCATTTGGTTTTTCTCCAATGGGCATGTGTAACTTAACTTGGACTGGGGCAGATAAAATGTTAGCTAAAGAAAGTGTTGTAAACAATATACCTGCGTGTGTATCAATGGCATCATCAACATCTTTAGAAGATATGTATATATTATCAGAAGGTCGTTCTTGGATGCAATTATACAATTTTCAAGAAAATTTTGTAATGGAACTTTTGCAAAGAGCAGAACAAACTGGTTACAAGGTAGCTATACTAACTGTAGACGTTCCAATTCAATTTAGAAGAGCAAAAGATAACAAAAATGGATTTACTGTACCTTTTAAAATTGGTCCAAAACAAATGTTTGATTTTGCAACACATCCTCTTTGGTCTTTAGCAACTTTATTAGGTGGTATTCCTAAGCCTATGAATTATGAAACATCAAAAAATGGAAATAAATTTGTTAGAAGTGAAAGTAGAGGAGCAACAGATTGGGAAACCTTAAAAAGAGTAAGAGGAGCGTGGAAAGGTAAATTAATAATTAAAGGAGTTATGTCTCCAGAAGATGCTTTAAAGATTAAAGCTGAAGGAGCTGATGCTATTCAAGTATCAAATCATGGAGGAAGACAATTAGATAGCGCTACTGCAGCAATCGAAGCATTGCCTTTAATTAGAAATGCACTGGGTAAAGAATTCCCTGTACTTTTTGATAGTGGAATAAGAGGTGGAAGTGACATCATCAGAGCTTTGGCGTTAGGAGCTGATTATGTGATGCTTGGTAGACCATTAATGTATGGGATTGGTGCTGATGGAGAAAAAGGATTAAGAAAAATTTTAGATATAATTAAAGATGAATTAAGTACTGCACTTGGTTTAGTTGGTTTAACTGATATAAGCGAGGTAACTTCAGAAATAATTGCTAAAAAATTCATTCAAAATATGAAATACTAAAAATTATGTCAGAAAAAAAAATTAGAGGCGGAGCATTAATTGCTAGAGCATTAAAAGATAAAGGAATTCAACATGTTTTTACTCTGTCTGGAGGTTTTTGTAACCCTGCACTAGAAGGATTTATGGAATGCCAAATGGAAGTAATCAATTGTCCTCATGAACAAATAGCCGGACATATAGCTGACGGACATACCAGAATTACTAGAAAACCTGCAGTTTGTATTGTAGGCCCTGAAGGTTTTGCAAATGCTGTGCCATCAATGATGGAAGCTTGGGGTGAAAGATCACCTGTAATATTTATAACTGGTTCAAGTAGTTTAAAAAGACAAGGTTCAGGTGGATTTAAAGAAATTGATGATGTTGCAATTGCTGCTCCATTAACAAAATATAGTGCGAGTATTACTGATGGTACTAGAATTAGAGAATTTGTAGATAAAGCATACAGGATTGCAACTAATGGATATCCAGGTGCAGTACATTTAAGTATGCCTGTTGATATCATGTTTTCATCTTTTGCAGAAGATGCTGGCCTTGAAGAAAGACCTTTTTCACATAAAACAAAACCTATTGTAAAAGCTTGGCCTGATCCAAAACATTTATCGGAAATTTTAGAACTTGCATGTAATTCAAAAAAACCAATAATAATAGGTGGGCATGGAGTATGGTGGTCTGGCTCAGAAAAAAAATTAGAAAAAGTAGGAAATAATTTACATATTCCAATATTTAATATTCCTTACCATCAAAAATTACTTGGTGAAGAAGCCAATGCCTATATGGGATTAGCTGATATACATCAGTATCCACCATCAAAATTTGCATTACATGAGTCTGATTTGGTGTTGATGGTTGGAGCAAGACTAGACAATCAAATGAATTTTGGAAATCCACCTCTATTTCCAACATCAACAAAACTTATTTGTATTAATGGATCTCATGAAGAAATAGAACTTAATAGAGCGGCCGATATTAATCTGTTATCTGATCCAGGTGTATTTTTTGATACTTTAAATAAACTTAAGACAAATAATAAGTGGAACTTAGGTAAGGAATGGTTTGATCTTAATAAGACTAAAAAACAAGAATGGGTTGATAAAACTTTAGAAGACTTAAGCAAAGAAACAAAGCAGGCTGAAACTAATGGTGGTAAAATACATCCACTTCAATTAGCTTTGGATGTTCAAGATGCCATTGGTGAAAAAGATTGGTTAGTGATTGATGGAGGGAATACTCATTTTTGGTCTGAGATTGCAATAAATATTGCAGGATCCCAAGGAAAAAAAATAGGTGGAATTCTTCATCCTGGTACTTTTAGTATGCTAGGTGTTGGTGTGCCATTTGCGCTTTCAGCTAAAAATACGAACCCTAACTCTAATGTTATTTTGATAAGTGGCGACGGTGCTTTTTTATCTGGAGGTTTGTCAATAGAAGCTGCTTTTCAAGAAAATAAACCCATTGTAGTTGTAATTGATAACAATGGTGGTTTAGATTGTATTTCACAACAACAAGAAAGATTGTTTGAAAGTGGAAAACATTTTGCAACAGACTTTAGGGATATACCTTTTCATAAAATCTTTGAAGGTTTTGGTGGCCATGGTGAACTAGTTACAAAAAGAGAGCAATTGGCTCCAGCATTAAAAAGGGCCCTTGAAAGTGGAAAAACCGCATGTATCAATGTAAAAGCTAAAGGTGTCATTAGTCCAATTGTTGCTGCTGTTAGCGATAAAAGAGATAAGGCATCTATTGAATAAATTTATGGCAACTTTATCTTCTCACCTACTTAATTCAGTAAATGGAACACATGCAAGTGGTGTTAAAGTAATTATTGAACAAATAAGTGTATCTGGGGAGAGAAAAATATTTTTTGAAACCGAAACTGATAGTGGAGGAAGAATTTTAAAAGATTTTAAACTCTCAAAAGAAGACTGTGATTGTGAATATGAAATGGTATGTAAAACTTCAGATTATTTTTCTGAAAAAAAGATTGTTTCTGAAATAGTTATAAAATTTAAAATGGAAGATCCTGAAAAAAAATATCACTTGCCAATAATTATATCACCTAATGGTTACTCTATTTGGTGGTCTCAATAATAATTAAAAAATAAAATTATTTATGTCAAAAAATATAAAATTAAATATGTCTAGAAGAATAAGAAGAACTCCTTATACAAATAGAGTTGAACAACATGGAGTTTCAGATTTTACAGTAGTAAACCATATGCTTTTACCAAAAGGTTTTAAAAATACTGTTGAAGAAGATTACTTGCATCTAAGTAAAGAGGTTCAGATGTGGGATGTTTCTTGTCAAAGACAAGTTCAAATTTGTGGTCCAGATGCTGCTAAACTAATTCAAAAATTAACACCTCGTTCAATAAAGGATATGACAATAGGAAAATGTTTTTATATCCCAATGCTTAATGAGAATGCTGGAATGATAAATGATCCAGTTTTACTTAAATTAGATGATGATATGTTTTGGATATCAATTGCAGACTCTGATATTTTGTTGTGGGCTAAGGGATTTGCGCTAGGTTTAAACTTAAATGTAATAATTGAAGAGCCTGATGTATATCCATTAGCAATTCAAGGACCAAAATCAGAAGATTTAATGGTTTCAATATTTGGAGATGAAATAAAAAAGATTAAATTTTTTAATTTCAGAGTGATAGATTTTGAGGGAACAAAACAAATTATTGCAAGATCTGGATATAGTAAACAAGATGGTTTTGAAATTTATTTTAAAGTTCATGAGAACCATTTTGATAAAATTGAAATGGGTGAAAAACTTTGGGATACCATTTGGGAAGCTGGTAAAAAATTTAATATTTCTCCAGGTTGTCCAAACCTAATTGACAGAATTGAAGCTGGGCTAATGTCATATGGAAACGATTTTACTGGTGAGAATAACCCTTTAGAGTGCAACCTAGAAAAATATTGTAAAGCAGATGCTTCTCATGACTTTATTGGCAAACAAGCTCTAACAAAAATTCAAAGTAAAGGCATAATACAAAAAATGAGAGGTATTATCTTTGATGGTGCGCCTTGTGCAGCAACTGGACAACCTTTAAAAATATTTTCAAAGGACAATAAAAGAATTGGACAAATAACATCTGGTATTTTCTCTCCTAGAATTAAAAAAAATATTGGTTTATCAATGATTTTAAAAGATTATTGGAACGTAGATAACGAAGTCATTATTGAAACTCTTGATGGTGAAAAAAGAAATGGGACGATAACATCTTTGCCATTTCCAGATTAAATAGCTATATATACCCATTATGTTCAGAGCAGTTATAGCGGGTTATTCAAGATCCCCATTTACAATGGCAAGAAAAGGTGAATTGATTGACGTAAAACCTGTAAATTTACTTGCTGAAGTTGTTAGTAATCTTGTTACTAAAACTAAAATTAATAAAAAAGAAATAGAAGACATTATAGTTGGATGTGCCTTTCAAACAGGTGAACAATGTTTCAATATTGGTAAGTTAGTAACTTTTCTTACTGATATGGATATTAAAACTTCTGGCATGACAGTAGACAGATGGTGCGGATCATCCATGGAAGGTATTCATATAGCTGCAGGAAAAATAGCTATGGGATCTGGAAAAGTTTTTATTTGTGGTGGAGTTGAAAGCATGACTAGAGTAACTACTGGTTTTGATGCTATGCCATACCCTTATGCTGAAAAAGAAAATCCTAATGTATATTTTTCTATGGGTACCACTGCAGAAAATGTTGCTAAACAATATTCTATTTCAAGAACTCAACAACAGGAATTTGCAATATCAAGTCATCAAAAAGCGTCTGAGGCGCAATCAAAAGGAAATTTTGATAATGAGATTGTTGCTATTGGAAAATGTTTACAAGATAGCAATATTAGACCAAACAGCAATCAAGAAAAATTAGATGGATTAAAATTAGCGTTTGATCAAAATGGGACTGTTACAGCTGCAACATCCTCACCACTTACAGATGGAGCTGCTGCTACTCTAATATGTGAAGAACAATATGCAAAAGATAATAATTTAGAAATATTAGCAAGAATTGTCTCAACTGCAGTTCAAGGTTGTGAAGCTGATACAATGGGTTTAGGTCCTATTGGTGCATCTCAAAAAGCACTGACAAGAGCTAAATTAACAATGAAGGATATTGATATTGTAGAAATAAATGAAGCATTCGCATCTCAATCATTGGCATGTATTAAGGATTTAGAAATAGACACACATAAAATTAATATAGATGGTGGTGCGTTAGCTCTAGGTCATCCTTTAGGTGCAACTGGAGCAAGGATCACTGGAAAAGCAGCTCAGCTATTAAAAAGAGAAAATAAAAAATACGCCCTAGCTACACAGTGTATTGGGCTTGGAATGGGTATTGCAACAATTATTGAGTCTGTATAAAAGATTGAAACATGCAACAATTACCATTCGATAAAAGATCAGGAAAAATTTGGTTTAATAATGAATTATGTGATTGGCAGGATGCTCGAGTTCATATTATTAGTCATGGTATGCACTATGCTAGTTTAGTTTTTGAAGGCTTAAGAGTTTACAATACAAAAATTTTTAAATTAAATGAACATACAGATAGACTTTTCAAATCTGCTAAAATTTTAGATATGAAAATTCCTTATTCATATGATGAAATTATTGAAGCTACTGAAAAACTTGTTTCTGATCAAAATATTCAAAACGGATATATTAGACCTTTTGTTTGGAGAGGTAGTGAAATGATGGGGGTTTCTGCGCAGAATACTAAGATTAATGTAGCTATAGCAATATGGGATTGGCCAACATACTTCAATGCTGAATTAAAGTTAAAAGGTATTAAATTAAATATTTCTAAGTGGCAAAGGCCACCTCAAAATTCATCGCCTTGGGAGAGTAAAGCTGCTGGTTTATATATGATTTGCACACTTTCTAAGCATCAAGCTGAAAAAGATGGGTTCACAGACTCGTTGATGTTGGACCATGAAGGCAACATAGCTGAAGCTACAAGTGCTAATATTTTTTTTAAAGATGAAAATAATGAATTACATACACCTATTCCAGACTCATTTTTAGATGGTATCACTAGAAAAACTGTTATTGATTTAGCAAAATCAAAAAATATTAAAATAATAGAAAGAAAAATTTCTCCTAAAGAAATCTCTAGTTTTAAAGGATGTTTCATAACAGGTACAGCAGCAGAGATTACACCTGTCGGAAATATTCTAGATGATAAATTTGAAGTGTGTGATTTAATTAAAGATCTTTCTTCTAGTTATGAAAAATTAGTTGGAAAAAACTAGAACTATCTATTAATTCCTCTTAGTCTTTCAGACCTTCTTCTTAAAAGTTCTGCAGTAACCAAAATTAAAGTAGACATTACAATTAAACATGTTGCAACTGCCATTATTGTTGGACTTAATTGTTCTCTTAATCCTACCCACATTTGAATTGGGATAGTAGTATTTTCTAATCCAGCTAAGAATAATACGACTACAACTTCATCAAACGATGTCACAAACGCAAATAGTGCACCAGAAATTACACCAGGCATAATTAAAGGCAGTGTTATTTTCATAAATGTATTTACTGGATTACTTCCTAAACTTGCTGCAGCTCTTGTTACACTATGATCAAAACCAGATAAAGTTGCGGTAACTGTGATTACAACAAACGGAGTTCCTAAAATTATATGTGATAAAACAATACCAGTATGTGTTGCAGCTAATCCTACTTTTGCCATAAAGAAAAAAATTGCAGTACCAGAAATAATTAATGGAACAATCATCGGTGAAATCAACAAAGCCATGAAAGCTGCTTTATATGGCATGTGTCTACTGCTTAATCCTAAAGCAGCAACTGTTCCAAGAATTGTTGACCCAATAGTAGCAAAGAAAGCTATAATTAAACTATTTTTTGTTGCTAATCCCCATGGATTTTTTGTTCCATAAATCATATCTTCGTACCATCTTAAAGAAAAACCTTCCGGATCAAGTGCTAACATTTTAGCAGAAAAATGAATATATTGTTCTGCATTGAATGAAAGTGGCAAAATTACAAATAATGGTGCAATTAAAAAAAAGAATACAAATCCACAAAATGTTAAATAAGTATAATGCCATATTCTATAATTTAGAGGTGTATGATTTGGTAATGCCATAAGTTATCCTAATTTTATATTATCTATTCCAACTAGTTTGTTATAAACCCAATAAATTGCTAATACTCCAACTAATAGCATAGTGCCTAGAGCTGAGGCAAAAGCCCAATCTAAAGAACTCTTCATATGATATGCGATTGTATTACTTATTAAAGACCCACTTGCTCCTCCAACTAATGCTGGAGTTATGTAATAACCTATAGCTAAAATAAATACCAATAAACATCCAGCACCAATACCTGGAATAGTTAAGGGAAAATAAATTTTTACAAAAGATACTAGTGGTGTTCCACCTAATGATTTACCTGCTCTCATCAAACTTGGAGATATAGTTTTCATCACACTGTACAAAGGTAAAACCATAAAAGGTAATAATATTTGTGTCATAGCAACAAATGTACCAATAACATTGTACATGAGCTCGGGCCTATTATCGTCTGCAGCTAGGCCAAGCCAAACAATCAAATCATTAATGGGTCCCTGCTGTTGAAGCAAAACCATCCAGCTTGAAGTTCTAACTAATAATGATGTCCAAAAAGGAAGTAATACACAAATCATCAATAAATTACTGTATTTCATAGGTAAAGTTGCTAGTAAATGTGAAATTGGATAAGCAAGAACAAAACAAAAAAGAGTAACCCAAAAAGCTACATTTATTGTTCTCATCCACAAAATTTTATAAATTCTTCTGTCTTCCTCTACCTGAACTATGTTTTTATTCTGGTCAAATCTCATATCCACACCTTTTAGATATTTTGCATATGACCAATTGGGAGCTGCATTTCTTAAAGCAACTAAATATTCAGGCTGACCCCATCTTTTATGAATTTTAATGAATTGCTCTTTATAATTACCTTCTTCAATTTTTTTTAATTTTCTGACAGTTTTTTTTATCAAACTACTAAAACCAGATTTTTCATAATTCAATCTTGCAATAATTTTTCCATAAGTTTTATTTTCTTTTAAATATTTTAAATCTTCATATATTGCCTTATAGACAGGCTCATCTGGTAAATCCTGTCCATCCCAACTTTCCATAGCTTTAAATGTTTTAGGAAGCATTTTCGTGATCATACGATCATCAACACTTCTAAATAGCATATCTCCAATTGGAAAAACGTAAATAATAAGTATAAATAAAAAAAGTGGAGCTACTAGTAGAACTGCCTTAAGTTTATTTTTTCTTTCAGCCTTTTTAAGGCTTTGTTCTAGAGGTATTCCGTCAGATGATAAAATTTGCTCTTTGCTCATAATAAAAAAAAAGGGCGGTTAGTTATATAACCGCCCTAATAATATAGTAAAAACTTAATCTATAAAACTAAATTATAGACCAGCTTTCATTGCTTCCCACTTCTCATTAATCTCATCCTGGTTATCTGCCCAGTAATCAGGGTTCATAAGAATATGGCTTTTTAAGTTAGTAGGATTCGTTGGCATATGTGGTACCATGTTTGTTTTACCATCTTTATACCAAGGCTCTCCGGCTTCCATTACAGCAATTGAAGATTTTCTCCAAGGAGCGTATGCAATATACTTAGCACTTCCAGCTAAACCTTCTGAGCTTGTCATCTCTCTAAGTACTTTCAAAGCTTTACCATTAGCATCGTTAGGTCCACCCTTAACCATTGCAAAATACTCATAGTCAAGAATTTGGGCATCCCATACTTGTACAAGTGGAGTTCCTTCCATTTGTGCATTAAAGAATCTACCATTCCAACCAGTAGCCATAACTACTTCACCATTAGCTAATAGTTCTGGTGGTTGAGCTCCAGCATTCCAAAATACACATCCACCGTTAGGATCCGTACAAAGTTTTTTAATTTTACCTAAAGCTCTGTCAATACCAGCACCTTCCATTTTTCTGTAAAGTAAGTCTCCACCAGCTTGTGCTCCACTAGCTTTTACTCCATCAGCAACCAATGCGATCTCTAAGTTAGACATAGCACCTTTGTAGATTGCTCTTTTTCCTGGAAACTTTTTAGTATTAAAAAAGTCTTTAATTGTTTTTGGTTTTTTATCTCCAATAGTTGCATCATTGTAAGCAAAATTCCAAGAGTACAGAATGTTACCAACTGCACATTTAGATGGCATGCCAGTAAAGAAGTCTTGACTTGCAGGTGTTCCATCTGGAGCAGGCGCGAAATCTTTATCAAAATCAAATTCAACAAAAATTCCTTCATCACATCCGATGATTGTATCTTTTGCATACACATCCATGATGTCCCAAGTAATTGCACCAGCTTCTTTTTGCGCTTTAATTTCTGATAATCCACCAGTGTAGTCTACCCAATTAACAGGTATTCCTAACTTTGCAGCTGTAGGATCACCATACCCTAATTTTTGCGACTCTGTATAGGCTCCACCCCAAGACACTACAGTAACTGCAAATGCTGAAGTTGTTACAGAAAGCACAAAAGAAAGAGCAAGTAATAATTTACTTAATTTTTTCATTTATTCTCCTATTTAACGTTAACGTTTAGTTTTTATAAAGCGAAATTAAAACAATATAGGAAAGCATAGTCAACAGTTGATTAATATTTGCTCAAGATGAAGTAATTATCTGATATTTTAAGTCTTTATTTAGGGTCTAATGCTCTGCAGTCAACACTGTTCCAACCAATATTTATCTCTTTACCTTCTTTAATATCCATCCTGCTTGAACTATTTGGAACTTTTAAGATAAATTCTTTATTGCCAAGTAGATCAACTCTTAATCTCGTATGATCTCCATGATAAATTACCTCTTCAATTTTACCTTTGTGATTATTATCCATTTCAGACTCAGGATCTATTAGTGCTCTTTCAGGTCTTAAAGAAACTGTAGTCTTTTCCCCTTTTGATTTTGCAACAATTGGATTTGCTAAAATTTCTATTCCTGAATTTAATTTAATTTTACATTTATCTCCCTCTACATCTGACACCTCCCCGGCGAAAGTATTATTCTCACCAATAAATTCAGCTACAAAGGAATTGACAGGTCTCTCGTATAATTCATCTGGACTTGAAAGCTGTTGAACTTTTCCATCATTGAATACAGCAATTCTATTTGACATAGTCAAAGCCTCAGTTTGATCATGAGTTACATATACAACTGTAACACCGATACTTTCATGGATATGTTTAATTTCATATTGCATACTTTCTCTTAAATTTTTATCTAA
This sequence comes from uncultured Pelagibacteraceae bacterium, assembly GCA_902515485.1. GTDB lineage: Bacteria > Pseudomonadota > Alphaproteobacteria > Pelagibacterales > Pelagibacteraceae > Pelagibacter. Next base: position 40,575 of record CABXUR010000004.1, read on the forward strand.
GGCTCCTAAAGGCTCGTCCATTAGAACTAATTTTGGGTCAAATACTAACGATCTTGCAACAGCTACTCTTTGTTGTTGACCACCTGACAATTGCATTGGCATTCTTGCTTCAAACCCTTGAAGAGAAACCATTGATAAAGCTTTATCAACTTTTTTATCAGCTTCATCTTTTGGAATTTTTCTAACTCTTAGCGGAAATGCTAAATTTTCATAAACCGTCATATGTGGAAACAATGCATAGTTTTGAAATACCATTCCTATACCTCTTTTATGTGGAGGAATATCTGAAATGACTTTGTTGTCTAAATAAATTTGTCCATTAGTTGGAGTTTCAAATCCGGCTAACATCATCAAACAAGTTGTTTTACCTGAACCAGATGGTCCAAGCATTGTAACAAATTCACCTTCTTCAATATCTAGATTTAAACCCTTTACGACAAGTTGTTTACCATCGTAACTTTTATCAACATTTTCAAATCTTACGAAGTGATCATTGCCCATACAACCTTAAAACATTAGTTAGATTGATAATCAAGCAATTTATTTAATGAATAATTCTTTACTCATATTACAAAATAATTCACTACCATTTTCTGTTACTCTTACTGCTTCTGAAGCTTCAACTCCCCAGTCACCAAATTGCATTACAGCTATCATATGAAAACAAACATTGGGTTTAAGAACAGTCATGTCTCCTTTATAAATATTAAGAGTATGTTCTCCCCAATCTGGTGGGTAGCCAATACCTATCGAATAACCAGTTCTAGACTTCTTTTCAATTCCATACTTATCTAGTATTTTCCAAAAAGCCTGAGCAACTTGATCTGCTGTATTTCCTGGTTTTGTAGCACTAATACCAGCCTCTAAAGCTTCAATAGTTTTTTTCATAGTATCAATTTTTAGTTGATCTGGTTTTCCAAGTAATACAGTTCTTGCCATAGGTGCATGATATCTTTTATAAACTCCTGATAGTTCAATAATAGTAGCTTCACCTTCTACAAACTTATCCTGAGACGCAGTTAAATGAGAGGCAGAAGTTCCTTTTCCTGTAGGAAGTAACGTTGCTATACTTGAGTATTCACCACCAAACTCTTCGGTTCCATAAAATAATGTCTTTTGAATTTCACCTACGGCATCACATTGCCTTACTCCTGGATTTATAACTTCCATAGCGGTTTTCATCCCTTTTTCAGAAATTTTAGCAGCTGACTTCATAAATTCAATTTCAGTATCTGATTTAACTAATCTTACCCAGTTAACTAATCTATCACTATCAACTATCTTTGCATTTGGTAAACCTTGTTTTATTTTTTCATGACAAAATGCTGTGTAGTAGTGTGCATCCATCTCTACACCAATACAAAGTTTGTCCCATTTTTTTTCTTTGATGATTTGAACTAAGTAATCATAAGGATGCTTTGGCCAAGTATGAATATAATTTTCATCATAAACTATAATATTTTCATTTTTAAGATAAGATTTTATATAAGCTCCACCAGCATCTTGAGCTCTAACAAAACATAAAGGTTCATCTGCATTGACATGAATTATTGCACATTGTGCATAATAAAAAGACCAGGCATCATAACCAGTTAAGTAATTTAAATTATTTGTATCATGAGAGATTAATAATTCGATGCTTTTTTCTTGCATCATTTTTTGAGTTTTCTTTAATCTATCTTTGTATTCTTCTTTTGTAAAAAGCATCAATTACTTTGGAATAATTTTCCAAATCCTTCCACTGAATTATTTTTATTTATTTTCTCAAGTGTATCCCAAATCAAAGCCTGATTACTGGATAGAACAATTGTATTTAATTTTTTTTCTAATTCATCAATTATTGGTAATACTGGCAAGGCTGTACATGAAACAAATAAAGCCTCTGCTCCATTTAAATCTATTTTAGATAAAACTTCACACAAATAATTCTGATCAACTTTACCAATATCATAATCTGCTTCTATATCAAAATATGCATTTGAAGTAATTTCAAATCCTTCACTTTTAAAGTATTCAGCTACATCATCATTAAGTTTTTTACTATAAGGAGTAAAAAGACATATCTTATTAATATTCAATTTTTTTAAAGCTTTTATTGCAGCAGTACTTGGCGTCGTAACATCTGCCATCGGTTTGGCTACTTTAATTTTTTGCTCTATAGAACTATAACCCGCAGCTATAGTTCCTGAAGTGCATCCATAAACAACACAGTCGATATCTTGATCTGGCAAAATATCTTTTGTAACTTCTGTAACTTTATTAGACATTTTTATTAGATTTTCCGTAGTTAGTGGGTTGTAACATTCAATACGGTTAACAAAAAAGTCAATATCACGGTTTTTAATTACATTTATAAAGTCTCTTTCAATCATAAAGTCACTTGCAAGTGCTATTAAGCCTACTCTGGGATTTGACTTGGAAATATATTTTGGTTCTATTTTTGTTGAATTCATAATTTAAAAGGGTGAATATATCATAAGTTCTTTAATCATTAATATAAAAAACAATATGAATATAAAAGACACCTTTGTTGCATCTTTGGTGCCTATATTTTTAGGTTTTGGTTTTGTTATAGCCAAACCTGCATTTGAGTCTTTTCCTCCAATTTTGTTAATGGGAATTCGATTTATGTTTGCAGCATCTATTTTAATTTGGTGGTTTCCAATACCGTGGGGATACTTAAAAAAAATTTTTATTGCATCTTTTATAGCTAATACATTGCAATATAGTATTACGTATTCTGGTTTAAATTTAATAGATGCTTCTGCAGCGGTGCTATTAGTGCAAACTGAAGTTCCTTTTGGGGTAATTTTTGCATATTTCATGCTTAAAGAAAAACCAACCATACGAGCTTTGGTTGGGATTGGAATTGCTTTTATTGGAGTTTACGTTTTAACAGGATCACCCAGTTTAGATGGAAAGTTTATTGGTATCGGTCTAACAATTTTAGGATCTGCAATATGGGCGCTAGGCCAAGTTGTTGTTAAGCCACTGAGTAAAGAAATTAACCCACTAGCTTTAGTTGCTTGGCTGGCATTATTTTCTGGGCCAATTTTAATATTTATTTCAGCAATACTAGATGGAAATACAATAGGATATTTATCAAATGCAAAATTTGATCATTGGGTCATTGCTGTTTATATTGGTTTTATAATGCAACCAATTACTTATGGCTGCTTCTACTATGTTTTAAAAAATAATCCACTCTACAAAGTTCTTCCAATTGTAACTATGGGTATTCCTCCAACAGGATTATTAGCAGCAATATTTCTTTTAGGAGAAAAACCTACACAAGAATTATTTACTGGTGGGGCACTAATTATTGTTGGAGTAATTTTAATTGTATTTACAAAAAATAAAAATGATGAGGTTAAAAAATGAAAATAGGGTTTATTGGTTTAGGAAATGTTGGAGGCAAACTAGCAGGAAGTTTGTTAAGGAATAAATTTGATTTAACTGTAAGAGACTTAGATGAAAATTTAACAGAAAATTTTAAAAATTTAGGAGCTAAGGTTGCAAGTTCTGCAAAAGAATTAACAGAACAAGTAGATTTAATTATTACATGTTTGCCGTCTCCAAAAATTTGTGCAGATGTTATGGAGGGTGAAAATGGAGTGCTAGAAGGTATAACTCAAAATAAAATATGGCTTGAAATGAGTACTACTGATGAGAGTGAAATTAAAAGAATTGGCAAAAAGGTTATAGAAAAAAATGGTATACCTTTAGATGGTCCAGTAAGCGGTGGTTGTCATAGGGCTGCTACTGGTAATATTGCTATCTTTGTTGGAGGAAATAGGGAGGCTTTTGAAAGAATTTTATCTGTATTAACTGTTATGGGTAGAAAAGTATTGCATACTGGTGAATTAGGTAGTGCCACAATTCTTAAAGTTATAACTAATTATTTAGCCTCAGTTCATTTAGTTGCATTAGGTGAAGCCTGGGCAGTTGCTAAAAAATCAAATTTAAATCTTGCTAAAGCTTACAAAGGAATTGCAGTTTCCTCAGGGAATTCTTTTGTGCATGAAACTGAAAGTCAGGTTATTTTAAATGGATCTTATAATATCAATTTTACTATGGACTTAGTATTAAAGGATACGGGATTATTTAATGATCTTGCAAAAAAATTAAATGCTGGATTAGAGATTTCTCCAAAAATTGTTGAAATATTTAAAGATGGTCAAAAAAAATATGGTTCAAGAGCATGGTCATCAATGATTGTTAAAAGAATGGAAGATTCTAACAATATAGAATTTAGAGCAGATGGATTTCCTGAAGAGTTAACTGATAATGAAGCAGAAGAGAAGGGATATGAAATTTAATACATTTTTTCTATTCCAGGTTGTAGTCATTTACACCTGTTGATTTATTTTTCTCAATATGTTGTGATGAGAGAATATAAACTAGAAAAAGAGGAAATATGAAAATAATTAAAAAAACATTACTTTCTATGTTTGCTGTTTTAAGCTTCACGTTATTTACAGGTGTAGCTAATGCAGCATGTGGAAAGATTACAATAGCAAATATGAACTGGGCATCTGCTAACTTTATGGCTGAAGTTGATAAAGTAATCCTTGAAAAAGGATATGGATGTGATGTGGAACTAGTCCCTGGATCAACAATGCCAACTTTCACTTCTATGCAAGAAAAAGGGGAGCCAGATATAGCTCCTGAATTTTGGGCAAATGCTGCAAAAGTTGAATTAGAGGCTGCAGTAGCTGAAGGAAAGTTACACTCAATTAACAAGGCACCTATCACAGGTTTAGGTGAAGGTTGGTGGGTACTACCTGCAACTTTAGAAAAGCATCCAGAATTAACATCTGCCGATGCAATTTTAAAGAGACCTGATTTATTCCCTCACCCAGAAGATCCATCAAAAGGTGGATTTCATATATGCCCTCCGGGATGGAACTGTGAATTAAGTAACAGAAACCATTTTAGAGCTTGGGAAATGGAAGCTAAAGGATGGATGATAGTTGAAACAGGTTCTGCTGCCGGGTTAGATGGATCTATTGCTAAAGCTGCAGAAAGAGGTGAAAACTGGTTTGGTTACTACTGGTCTCCAACAGCTATTATTGGAAAATACAATATGCAAGCTGTAGATATGGGTGAGTACGCTGGTAAAGATAACTGGGATAACTGTTTATCAAAACCAGAACAAGAGTGTGCTAATCCTTTAAAATCTTCATGGGTTAAATCTGAAGTTTATAGTGTTGCAACTGACAACTTTAAGAAAACAGCTGGTAAAGATGGTATGGATTATCTTGAAAAAAGAACATACCCTGGTCCAGTTATGAACGGTATGTTAGTTTGGATGGGTGAAAACCAAGCAGAAGGTGCAGATGCTGCAATTGAATTCCTAAAAACACAAGAAGATGTGTGGACTAAATGGGTTTCAGGTTCAGCTGCTTCAAAAATCAAAAAAGCACTTTAATAAGATAAATACTAATCGGACCCGTTTAAATAACGGGTTCGATTTTAAAAATATGAAAAATTAAATATGGATTTTTTCAGTAAAATTCCAGTAATGGATAGAGATGCTCTAAGAGAGCTAAAAAAAAGTATAGATTTCAGTTTCAAAGATTTTTCAAGAGAATATGGAGACTCAATAGAAGGTTTTTTTGATCCTCTTCTTTCTTTTTTAATTTTTTTAGAAAAATTATTAGTAAATACGCCGTGGCCTATAGTTATTGGTGTTTTTGGTATTTTAGCATGGATAGGATCTAGAAATTATAAATTAGTAATTGGCACAATAGCCTGCTTTATAGTCATTGGTTATTTTGGAATGTGGAAAAATTGTATGGCAACAGTTGCAATTATTTCTGTCTCAACACTTGTTTGTATAGTGGTTGGAATACCAATTGGTATTTTAATGTCAAAATCAAGTAGAGCAGAAAGAGCTATATTGCCAGTTCTAGATATGATGCAAACAATTCCAAGCTTTGTTTATCTAATACCTATTATTATGTTATTAGGAATTGGAAAAGTTCCAGGTTTATTGGCTGTATGTATTTATGCTTTACCTCCTGTTGTGAGGTTAACAAATTTAGGGATAAGAGAAGTAGATAAAGAAACTTTAGAAGCAGCTGAAGCTTTTGGTGCAACTCCGATGCAAAAATTAAGATCTGTTCAAATACCTTTGTCTCTTCCAACAATTTTTGCTGGAATAAATCAGACAATTATGATGGCTTTAGCAATGGTAGTAATTGCTTCTATGATTGGTGTAAGAGGATTAGGTGTTCCAATTTTGCAGGCAATTTCTAATCAATACTTGGCTCTAGGCTTGATGAATGGTCTAGCAATTGTTGCTCTAGCAATTATATTTGATAGGGTTACTCAGGAATACGGAAATAGAATTCAAAGACATCGTGGGATAACAAAAAAATAGATTTTGATAATCCTCCTATGCCTCAACTATTAATTCATAGAGGTCTTGCTAAAAAGAAATTCTTAGAAAATAATCTTAATTCTTTTAAATATTGTTTTAATAAAAAATATGGAATTGAAACAGATATTCATGCAACAAAAGATAATGAGTTTATTTGTTTTCATGATTTTACACTTAAAAGAATTTTTAAAAAAAATTTGAGCGTAAAAAATCTAAATTATTCAAAAATTAGAGAAATAAGTGCTAGTCAAAATAATCCAGTTCCATTGTTAAAAGACATATTAATATTCTCAAAAAATAAATACCCATTATTTATTGAAATAAAGCCAACTTTATCAACATCGCTACTTAGAAAGCTCTTAAAGGAGACGTCAAAATTTAAAAAATGTGTATTTATAACTTTTAAGCATGAAAATGTTTACAATTTATTAAAGATTAACAAAAATGTTAAAGTTGGATTATCTTTTGCACCACCTACCAGTATTAAGAAAATACTTAAAAAAGCGAATAATAAAGATATCAGCTGCTTAATATTAGATAAATCATACTTAAATAACAAAAAAATTCAAAATTTAAAAATTGAAAAATATTTTTATACGATCAAGACCAAATTCGATTTTAATAAATATAAAAAAAATTCTAATTTAATTTTTGAGAATTTATAAAGTTATTGTTTTTTTAAATAATTTAATCTTCCAATTATTTCATCTCGATCCATATAATAACCTTGTAAATGTCTATGCCCTGAGTTTGGATCAAACTCTGTTCTTCCATGCAATACTCTTCTATTATTAAATGAATATATGTCACCTGGTCCTAAACGAAATTTAATTTGAAACCTATCATCATGTAATAAGTTTCCAAATCTATGGTGAGCTTTATAAACTTTTTCCATTAGATCAGGATGACAATCAAGCACATCCATTGTTGCTACACTAAATCTAATATCATGAAAATCTCCATCTTTTGTCAAACTTATTGCTGGTGCATGAAAACCTCTATGAGATTCTTGTGTGTAATCCATATCTCTGAATTTTAGCGGTACGTTAACTAGCGTATCAAAAATTTCTTTTTCATTGTTCTTTAGATATTCTGCAACCGCAAACCCGTCTACAGCAGATGAGTCACCGCCTTTAGCTGAATTAACTAAACAATGAAGAAATTGATATCCTGGAGGAAGTTCAAACCAAGGCAAATCCATATGATTTCTTAGCGCATGTGCTGTGTATGCTGAGTTATTTGGTTTTGGAATATTTATCACTTCAAAAGGTGTTTTAAAAAAAGTTTCACGTATGTGACTTATTCTATTAAGCAGTGGAAAAGCAGATCTTTTTTCTACTGGTGCGTTCTTAACTATTGCAATACCTGTATGATGCAAAAGCTCTAACCATTTTATCAAACCCTCATTAGAGTCTAGAATTTCATCATGTTCTATATAAATTGACTCAAATTTATTTTCAAGATTTTGATCCCATAAATTGTAGGGAGAAATATATTTTGATTTATTTTTTAATGTATAGCAATTTTGACGAAGCCAATTCAGATCATAGAAACTGGTATGATCTCCCTCACTCCATTGAACTTCAAGAGATCCTTTGTCATCTATTTTAAAATCTTTTACTGATAAATTTTCTGAAACATTTAAAATATTAAACATTCTATGATGAGAATCTTTGTCATGAGCTGTGGGACAATTATCTCTGAGCCACATATAGTTAAATTTACTTTCTTCACCATCACTCCATTTAATTTTTAAATCTGATGTATCTTTTTCAATTTTATCTATTTGAAACATTAACTGATGATTATTTACTCATTAAAATTTGTCAATGCAATTAATGGTTGCAATACTTGATTTCTTCCCTTTAATCTATGAAGCAGTTTTGTTACAAGTTCATTGCAAAATGTCAAAAATAGAAATCAATAATATTTATAAAATCTTTGGTAATAAGCCACAATCAGTAATGCAAATGGTTAAAGATGGGGCGACTAAAGAGGAAGTTTTAGAAAAAACTGGTCACACCGTGGGACTAGATAACGTTTCATTAAAAATTGAAGAAGGAGAAACCTTTGTTTGCATGGGATTATCTGGATCAGGAAAATCTACATTAATAAGACATCTTAACAGATTAATTGAGCCCACTTCTGGCGAAATCTTAGTTGAAGGCACAAATGTTATGTCTTTGAATAAACAAGAACTGATCGAATTTAGAAGACATAAGATGAGTATGGTTTTTCAAAGATTTGGTCTTTTCCCACATAAAACTGTTATTCAAAATGTAGCGTATGGACTAGAGATGAGAAATATTACTCAAGAAGAAAGAGACAAAATAGCAATGGAAAAGATTGAGGCTGTTGGACTTAGTGGTTTTGAAAATCAATATCCCAATCAATTATCTGGAGGTATGCAACAAAGAGTTGGTCTTGCTAGAGCTTTAGCAACAGACTCAGATATCATGTTAATGGACGAAGCATTTAGTGCTTTAGATCCTTTGATAAGAAGTGATATGCAAAAACAATTAATTTCTCTTCAGTCAGAATTAAAAAAAACAATTGTCTTTATAACTCATGATTTAGATGAGTCCCTAAGACTTGGAAATCATATTGCAATTTTAAACGCAGGTAAATTAGTTCAAGTTGGAACTCCTGTTGATATTGTTATGAATCCAGCAGATGATTATGTTGCAGCATTTGTTAAAGATGTAAATAGAGCAAAGGTTTTAAAAGCAAAAGTAATTATGACTGATGCTAAAGAAGGACAACCTTCTGGAGAAAACAGATTAAAAGTTCATGAAGACGAATTTTTAGAAGAATTTTTACCAAAAATTGTTCTTAATGATGTGGTTGTTGATGTCGTAGACTCAGCTGGACATATAAAAGGATATATAACAAATAAAGAATTACAATCTTCTTTAGTTAAATCTTAAAATGAATTACCAGCAATTCTTTAAAGTTGTGAAGAGTATGAATATTATTTTAAATAATTAATGTTAGAAATCAAAAATCTAACAGAGATCACAAGCAATGGGCTCTGCATAGGTTGTGGACTTTGTCAAAGTGTTGTTGGAAAAGAGAAAATTAAAATTTCAATGACTGATAAAGGAAGATTAGAACCAAGAGAAACAACATCTTTATCTAATGAAGACTTTAGAAAAATAAAAGAAATATGTCCTGGTGTATTAGTTGAGGGATTACCTAAAAAAGAGATAAGTAAAAATTCAAAAGAGGATTTAATATGGGGAGTTTACAATTCTTTATACTACGCATGGTCATCTGATAAAGATATCAGATTTCAAAGTTCAACCGGAGGGCTTTTAAATGGAATTTCTTTATATCTGCTAGAAACTAATAATATAGATTTCATTTTACATACTGCGGGAGACCCCGACAAACCAATGAGAAGTATTCCAAAGTTCAGCTATTCAAAAAAAGATTTGTTAAATTGTGAGAGTAGATCAAGATATGGTCCCGCCTCACCTTTAAGTAAATTTAATGAAGCCCTAGATAAAAATAAAAATTTTGCTTTTATTGGAAAGCCTTGTGATATTTCTGCAATTAGACTTCTCTCAAAAACTGATAAAAGAGTAGATAAATATTGTAAATATTTATTAACTCTTGTCTGTGGTGGTTCTACAGAATTTACTAAATCTCAAGATTTTATAGAAAGCTACAATATTAAAGAAGAAGAGCTAGATATTTTTAGATACAGAGGATACGGCAATCCTGGTCTGATGTACGTCAGAACAAAGGATGGAAGAGAACATGATAAAGAATATAATTCATTTTGGGGAGATGAAAGTAACTGGAGAGTTCATTTTAGATGTAAGATTTGTCCTGACGCAATAGGTGAAAGCGCAGATATAGCTGCCCTTGATACATGGAGGGGTGGATCTCCTAAAGGAGAGGATGAAGGATTTAATGCAGCAATTGTAAGAACTCAAAAAGGATTAGATTTATTAAATAGAGCAGTTGAAGATGGATATATTGAAAAAGGAAATCATTTAAAAATTCATGATATAAATGACTTTCAGCCTCATCAGGTAAATAAAAAAAAATCTGTATACGCAAGACATTTAGGTCTTAAAAAAAATAATTTACCTATTGTTGAAACTAGTGGATTAAGAATAAAAGAACTTTATGATAATAATGAAAGTGAATTTAATTTTAAAGAAGAAGAAGGTATCACTTTAAGGATAAATAAAATTTAAATGAATATTTTAAAAAATAAAAAAATAATTATTTCAGCTGGTGCATCTGGTATAGGTTTAGCTACTGCAAAAATTTGTCTTGCTAGAGGAGCATATGTCTATCTATGTGATATTAATACAAAATCTCTAAGTAAATTGAATAAAAATTCATTAAAGAATAAAAGATTATTTACTTACTATTGTGATGCCTCTGATGAAAAACAAGTTTCTGATTTTTTCCAAAAAGTAAAAAAGAAAACAAAAAAAATTGATGCTTTAATTAATAATGTAGGAATAGCTGGTCCTACTGGATCTCTTGAAGAATTAAAATCAAAAGATTGGGAAAATACATTACATGTAGATGTTAATAGTCATTTTTATTTTACAAAAAAATCAATTCCTTTACTTAAAAAATCCAAAAATGGTTCAATAATAAATATCTCATCAACTGCCGGGATACTTGGTTTTCCATTGCGTTCTCCTTATGCGGCAAGTAAATGGGCTATCATTGGTGTTACAAAAACATTAGCGATGGAACTTGGTAAGTTTAATATTAGAGTTAATGCTGTATGTCCTGGTACAATTAGAGGTGATAGAATGAAAAGAGTAATAAGAGATAAAGCAAAATTCACTAAAGTATCAACAAAAGCTATTGAAAAAGATTTTATTTCAATGAGTTCAATGAAACAATGGATCCTTGAAGAAGATATTGGAAAAATGTGTTCTTTTTTAATTTCTGATGATTCAAGTAGAGTTTCTGGACAAGTGATATCTGTTGATGGCCATACTGAAAGAAATGATTAAATTATCTTAATTTTTTTTCATACTTTTTTCTGAGCTTCTGAAGTTCAACAAGATATTCATCTCTTATATTTGCAATGTTTGTAACCGATTTTCCTTTAGATTGTTTTTTTGTGCCTGCTACTAATCTATTTATTAACTTATTTGATAATTTTGGAGCTTTTAACTTTGTCCAAGGTAATTTTAAGGCTGGACCAAATTGTTCTAACATATGTCTCATACCAGCCTTTCCTCCTGCTAAATGAAAAGTTAGGAAAGTTCCCATTAATGACCATCTCAATCCTGGCCCATCTTCGATTGCTCTATCTAAATCTTCAGTAGTTGCATGTCCTTCACTGATTATATGTAATCCTTCTCTCCACAAAGCCTCTTGCAATCTATCTGATAAATAACCAGGTAGTTCATGCTTAACCATTATTGGATTCATGGAAATTGATTTATAAAATTTTTTAGCAGTGTCTAAGTATTTTTTTGAAGTTTTTTTACCAGGCACAATTTCAACTGCGGGTAATAAATAAACTGGGTTAAATGGATGTCCAATAATTGTTCTTTGGGGGTTTCTACATTTAGAATAAATTTTAGTAGGTAATAATCCTGACGAACTAGATGAAATTATCGCTTTAGGTTTCGCATATTTGCCTATTGTTGCCATTAATCTAGTTTTTAAAGCATAATTTTCGCTAGCACATTCTTGAATAAAATCTGCATCTTTCACCGCCTCTTCAAGAGAAGTAAAATATTTAAAATTTTTTAATTTAAGTGTTTTTTTTATTAAAAAGCTTTTTAACGTAGGGCCATGTTCTCTTAATTTCAGATATTAAATTTTTTTTAAGTTTTAAATCTTTATCAAAGGCATAAACAATTTTATCATGTGCCAAACAACGAATTATCCATCCGGCACCAATAACACCCGTTCCTATAATAGCTATTTTTTTTATTTTATTCATATTGAATTTAATAATTCTTTAATATTATTATCTAATTCCTTTTCAAATTTTTTATCATTACCAGGATTTGCAGCACAATGGCCGAAAGATGAATTAATTGGTCTCAATGATGAACGTGGAATATATCTTTTTTCATATTCATTATCCTTAGATCTAAAGTATAGATCTTGATTGCATGGCATTAAAATTGTTTTTGCTTTTATAGATTTAAGTGCCTTAATATAATTATTCTTATAAGTTGGTCCTCTACTTATATCGTTTAGTTGCCAAGTTTTTAATTTTGATAATAAATTATTAGCATCCCAATTTTTTGCATGATCTTCTGCCCAATCATTTAATAATTCTTCTGAATTTTTATATCCAAGTTTTTGAAATAGTTTTTCTCTATAAAAATTTTGAGAGAAAGCCCATCCTGCATAAACACGGCCAAAAGCTCTCAAGCCAGCAACAGGTTGTCTTTTATAATTACCTTTATTCCAATTCTTGTCAGCTGTTAGTGCAGCTTTTACTCCCTCTAAAAAAACATGATTATGAATTGATGTTTTGGATGATGCACAAAATGGAAGAATTGCTTTTACAATATTTGGATACTGTGCGGCCCATTGATATGATTGACAGCCAGCCATTGACCAACCAGTTACTAATGCTATTTTTTTAATTTTTAGTTTTTCAGTAATGAGTTTATGTTGGCAATAAATATTGTCCCATAAAGTTAATATTGGAAATTTTGAGCCAGATTGACTTTTGATGGTATTATTTGGAGACGATGAAAAGCCATTACCAAACATATTAATAGATACAATGAAATATTTATTTGGATTAATTGCTCTATTTTTTCCAATAAATCCCTCATTTCTAATATGGCTTCCTGTATAAAAAGTTGGAAGAATAATTACGTTTGAGGCACTTTTATTTAATTTGCCGTAGGTTTTGTATGCTAATTCCGCTGAACTTAAAATTTTACCAGATAAAAGTTTAATATTTCCTAATTTAAACTTTTCATAATTCTTCATGAATTAATAAAGTCTGAGATATTCTTTCACTTCCCAATCAGTAACTGCTTGATGGTATCTTTCCCATTCATCATTCTTATAAGCTAATAAAGAATTTTTCATAACAGTTCCTATAACTTCATCAGATAATTTATCATTCTTTAGAGCTTCTAAAGCCATAAGTAAATTTCTTGGCAACCTCTTAATTCCGAGTTTTTTGAATTCTTTATCTGTCATTTCATAAAGATCTTGATCTGTAGGTTTGCCTGGATGAATTTTCATTTTAATTCCCTCTACTGCAGCTGCAAGTGTCATTGAAAAAGCTAAATATACATTCATGGTCATATCTGCAGCTCTATTTTCTATACAATATCTATTTTGAGGTAACCTAAATTGAGCAGATCTATTGTTGTGACCATAAGTAATATTTGTTGGCGCCCAAGTAACTGTACCTCCTTCAAATCCTCCTACTCTCGGAACTAATCCATTATACGAATTTACTGTTGAGCATGTGATTGAAGTTAATGCCTCAGCATGTTTCATTAATCCACCTACAGCAAATAATGATTCTTTTGACCATTTGTTACCTGCATCAAAAATATTTTTTCCATTTTTACCGACCATGGAGAAATTTATATGCGCTCCTGATCTCCAATCTCCAATAGTAGGTTTTGGCATAAATGTAATAAACATATTATGTTTTTTAGCGATCTCTTTAAGAAGGATACGAAGAAAAACTAATCTATCAGCCATCTCCAAAAGATTTGTATAATGAAAATCTAATTCAAATTGTGAGTAAGCGCCTTCAGCAACCACATCATGAAGCTGCCATCCTAAACCATTGAGAATATCAATTAATTCTTTTAAAAAATGCATTGAGTCTAATGAGTGCTCAACGTCATAACCAAAAGCCTGTCTTCGAGGCCTAACTCCCTTTATCGGATCAGTATCAATAGCTTTTATCGGCTGACCATTTTCATCATATTTCATTGCTATAAATTCGGGCTCAACCCCTGCCATACCTTTATATCCAGCATCTTGAGCTTTTTGCATATTGCGTTTTAAAGCTTGTCTTGGACAAACATTATAAGGTTTATCTTCCCAAAATAGATCTGCAAAAATTATTGCTGTTGATGTGTCCCAAGGACAAATATAAACAGCATCTAAATCTGGTAGCATAACTTGATCCGAGTCTGCTGGAGTGAGTTCTGGAACATAAGATATTGAATGAACTGCAAACTGAGGTCCCTTTCCTAAACACAAAGGTTCAAAATCAGACATTGGAACAGGTTTTGTTTTTGGAATACCATGGAGATCAATCCAACTTGATAAAACGTATTTTACACCAGCGTTTTTTAATTTTTTATAAACTGAAGGTATTTTTTTTCTATTACGCTCAACTGCATCTTTGAAATTTTCATAATAAATTTTTTCATTTTTACTCATGTTGATCTCCTTAAATCTTATTATTGTGGCATATCCTCAGGGTCTATTCCAGGAACAAATGTTATGCCTGCTTTTTGTTTCCAATCATGAGGATAAGCTGCATAAAATATTACACATTTTTCATCACATTCATAAGCTATATGGTTATCCTTAGGTATATAAAGAACATCGCCTGGATTACAGATATAAGACTCTCCATCACATGTTAGTCTAAAAGTTCCTTCCATACAGTAGATAATTTCATCACAAGTTAAATCCCACGGTACAGATACTTTGTTCAAGAAATTTAATCCACCACACATCGTGTTACTTACTTTGCTGGTAACAAAGGGTTTAATATAACTCTTGCCTGGTTCTAAAGTATGAAGTCTATTTTCTATATCTTTAAACTTATATAGTTGCGGCTTTTTTGACATTCTAATCTCCTTTCAGTTTAGACTTTTATTGGTTCATTTAATTCAACTTTATATCCATCAGGATCTTCACAAAATGCAATTACTCTTGTCCCATGTTTCATTGGGCCGGGTTTACGGGTTATGTTCACACCAAGTTTTTCAAGATCTTCACAAGCTTTATAAACATCAGGTGTCTCAATACATACATGTCCCCACCCATTTCCTTTGTCATAATCCTCTTTTTGATCCCAATTGTGTGTTAATTCTAAACAAGGAGACTCGTTTTCAAGTCCATAGCCAATAAATGCATTTGTAAATTTTCCCTCAGGATAATCTGTTTTTCTTAAAACTTTCATACCTAAAGTTTTGCAATAAAAATTAAAAGATACTTCTAAATCTTTAACTCTTATCATTGTGTGGGCTAGTCGATATCCCTCTAGATTTATTTCTTTAGACATTTTTTTTCCTTTTTATTGATTTTGAAGATTTCATTGTAGCATCAACTATGAGTTTTTGAAATGCTTGAACACCTTTTTCCCATACAGGAGATAAAAGACCGCCTTCGTAAGATGCTGGAGAATGTCTTCCTTCTTGAAGTCTTTCACACATTTCATGGTCTTCTTTATGAACACTCCACCATATATTTTTAACCATTTTAATTTCTTCTTTACTCATGTCTTTACCATCTGTTGTATAAATTATTCTTTTTTGAGATGTTAATCCTGGGCTTATTGGCACGTTAAGATAAACTCCAATTTGATTAGGAAAGTAAGTGCCAATTATAAAATTTGGAAAAAGAGACAAATATCTAGATGTCACAGATAAAGCGGCACTATTTTTAGTGTCTTCTTTATCTACATCTACTCCACTGCCATAACATACCCCGTCTACAACTGTATAATGATCTTTTAAAGGCTGATTGGTAGTAGTTTTATGAACAAACTGTACATGATAAGGCTCTATGAAGTTTTCAATTAAAAATTTCCAATTAGTATTTATATTTCCAAAATCTAAAGTTGTTGCATATCTTAATTTAGTAAAATCAATATCATTAAATTTTGAAATAAGTGATTTTGCATATTGTTCAAATTTTTTTGCTTTTCCATTAAAATTTATAAAAATCCAATCGTGCCAAATATGAATTTTTATTGGTTTTAAACCATGATCAAAAAAATTAAATCCTTTTGGTTTGTGTTGATCTGTACCACCAACATGAGGTGCTGCTTTTAAGTTTCCATCAAGATCATAGCTCCATGCATGATAAGGACAACGTATTATTTTTCCTACATTTTTTTTTTCATCTACAAGTTTTAAACATCTGTGACTGCAGACGTTATGAAAAGCTTTTATTTCGTTATTGTGATTTCGTACAAGTAATATTGGTTTATTTGCAATAAATAATGGAATTACATCACCAGTATTTTTAAGTTCATGAGCAAATCCTACAAATAACCAATCATTTGATAAAACTGTTTCACATTCTTTTTTCCAAAAATTTTCATCAATATAAGATTTAGCTGGTAGGCCAAATATAGTATTGGCATTTTTTGATTTCTTGATTTTTACTAAATTTTTTTTTTTAGACATTGGCTAGTAGAAAATTATTAATTATATTGAAAACCCTATTTTAGAATATTAAGATTTACAATAAAATATTTAAAGAGTGCAATTAGATGAGAAACAATAAATTCATAGGAGAAGATTTTAGAGGCTATAAACAGTCAACATTACCAAAAATAGACGAGGTCTTAGCAAGAACGGATCCCAAGACAGCTTGCGGAGAATATTTAAGACGCTATTGGCATCCTGTTGCTTTAACTTCTGAAGTAAGTGAGGTCCCTAAAGAAATTCGTATTTTAGGAGAAGATTTAGTAATATTTAAAACTTCAAAAGGGAATATAGGTTTGGTCCACAAAGCTTGTCCTCACAGAAGAGCTTCTATGGCTTATGGTAAAACTGAAGGTGAAGGAATTAGGTGTTGTTATCATGGATGGCTTTTTTCTCTTAACGGCGAAATACTTGAAACACCAGGTGAAGATCCAGATTCAAAACAGGCTAAAAAATTAAGAGAAACTTTTAAACTTGGAGCTTACCCAGTAATAGAATTTAATGGGTTAGTATTTTCTTATCTTGGACCAATGGATAAAATTCCTGAATTTCCACATTATGACTCATTTGAAATACCAGGAAATACTTCGAGCCCTTATCGTATAGATTATAATTGCAATTGGATCCAAGTCTTGGATGCAATCATGGATCCTCTTCATACATCATTTTTACACGGTCAAAGTTCTGGTCTTCAATTCTCTGAAGGTTTTGCTGAAGTTGGAGAAATAGAATTTTATGAAAGAGGAATTCAATATCTAGGATGTAATACGCGAAGAATAAATGACAATGTTTGGGTAAGAGTAAATGAATTAATTTTACCTAATTTTACTCAGGCTGGAGCAGCATTTGCAGCTGATGGTACAAAAAGTAAATACTTTGGAAGAAGTTCTTTTACAAGGTGGGTTGTGCCTATTGATGATCATCATTGTGTTGCTTTAGCTTGGGCAAATTTTGGTAAAAGAGGAGATCCGATAGAATATAATTATCAAGAAGGATACGAAAGAATTGAAGCTGGTGAAATTTCAAATAGAACTAAAGAAGAAAAACAAAAAAGTCCTGGTGATGCAGAAGCTGTTGAGGGGATGGGATCAATAAGTAGTCATAAAGGAGAACATCTAATGCCAACTGATAAAGGTGTTATGATATATAGAAGAAGAACAAGAAAATTAATTAAAGATTTAGAGCAAGGATTAGAACCACCTCAACCTCAAAAGACAAAAGGAGAAGTCGTGAGAACTAATGGACAAGATACGGTATTAAAAGCCCCAAAAAGAGGTAATAATGATAGAGAGTACG
>CABXUR010000005.1 GCA_902515485.1 uncultured Pelagibacteraceae bacterium
GAAGAGCTACAAATGTGTGATAAAATTATTTGCGAGATTGCAGATACACTAGAACCAAAAAGTTACACATCAAGAGAATTTATATTTGAAATGGGCAAATATTTAAAAAAAAATTCTAAAAAGAAAGACTCTTTAATTGAAACAGCTTACGAAAATAATGTTCCAATTTTTTGTCCTGCTTTTACAGACTCTAGTGCTGGATTTGGCTTAGTAATACATCAAGAAGAAAACCCTAAAAAACATATGACAATCGATTCCATAAGAGAATTTAGAGAGCTTACAGAAATCAAAATTCAATCTAAAGGCTCAGGATTATTTATGATTGGAGGAGGTGTTCCAAAAAATTTTATTCAAGACACTGTAATATGTGCTGAACTTTTAGGTAAAGAAGTAGATATGCATAAATATGCCGTTCAAATTACAGTTGCTGATAGCAGAGATGGTGCGTGTAGCAGTTCAACTTTAAAAGAAGCAAGTTCTTGGGGTAAAGTAGATATTACTAAAGAACAAATGGTATTTGCTGAAGCAACAAGTGTTTTACCATTAATAGCTAGTGATGCTTATCATAGAGGGGAATGGAAGAGTAGAGATCGGAAAAATTTTTCAAACATTTTTAAATAATTCATGGCAAAAAAAACTACAATTGGTTTAATTCAAACTAAAGTTTTTGATAATCAAAATAAAAATATAGAAAATTCTGTAATTAAGATTAAAGAAGCAGCAAAGAAAAAAGCAAAAATAATATGTCTTCCTGAACTATTTTTATTCCCATATTTTTGTCAAAATGAAAATCATGCTAAGTTTAAGTTAGCAGAAAAAATTCCAGGTAGATTATCGGATATATATTGTAAATTAGCCAAAGAACTTTCTGTTGTTTTAATGATTTCTTTGTTTGAAAAAAAAACTACCGGTTTTTATCATAACACAAGCATTGTAATTGATGACAAGGGTAAGATTATATCAAAGTATAGAAAAATGCATATTCCAGATGATCCAGGTTATTATGAAAAATTCTACTTCACTCCAGGAGATTTAGGTTTTAAATCTACAAAAACAAAATACGGAAAAGTTGGTTCTTTGATTTGCTGGGATCAATGGTTTCCAGAAGCTGCAAGACTAACTACGCTAAAAGGAGCAGAAATTTTATTTTATCCAACAGCAATTGGTTGGCACCCTAAAGAGAAAAAACAGTTTGGAAAATCCCAATTAGAAGCATGGATAACTATCCAAAGATCTCACGCTATAGCAAATGGGGTATTTGTTGCTGCTATAAATAGAATTGGTTTAGAGAAAAATGGAAAAAGAAAAATACACTTTTGGGGTAACTCAATGATTATCGATCCCAGTGGAAATATTATTGCGAAGTCAAAATCAGATAAAGAGGAAATCTTAATTACTAGCATTGATCTAAATAAAATTGAAACAGCTAGAAATCATTGGCCATTTTTAAGAGATAGAAGAATAGATTATTACAAAGGACTTCTAAAAAATCCTAAAGATGAATAATAATTTATCTCTCATTGGCTACAGAATGCCTGCAGAATGGGAGTTGCAAGAAAGTGTATGGATAGCTTGGCCATACAACAAAAGTGACTGGCCTGGTCTTTTTAAAAATATCCCAAAAGTAGTTGCACAAATAATAAGTGAATTATCAAAATCACAAAAAATAAATTTATTAATAAATAATTATAAAGATAAAAAAAAAATTATAAATTTATTAAATAAATTTCCTAATAAGTTACAAAATATTATATTTCGCAAAATATCCACTAATCGTATTTGGTTGAGAGACTCTGGTCCAATATATATAATAAATCAAAAGACCAAAAAAAAGTTAATTGTAAATTTTAAATTCAATGCATGGAGTAAATACAAAGATTATAAAAAAGACAACAATATCAATAATAAATTATCAAAATTAACTAAAGTAAAAAAAATAGATCCTGTTTTTAAGATTAATAATAAGTCAAAACAATTAGTATTGGAGGGAGGTGCTATAGATGTCAATGGTAAAGGATCAGTTCTTCTAACGAAGGAATGTCTTTTAAGCAAAGTACAAGAAAGAAATCCTGGGATTACAAAAAAATCATTAGAAAAAACATTAAATAAATATTTAAATGTTAAAAATTTCATTTGGCTTAATAAGGGGATTAAAGGAGACGATACTCACGGACACATTGATGATATTTCAAGGTTTGTCTCTGAAGACGCAATTATGACTGCAATCGAAAAAAATAGAAATGAAAAGAATTATAAAAATTTAAAAGAAAATTTAAATATTTTAAAGAACACCAAAAATATAAATAAAAGAAAATTTAAAATAATTAAAGTACCAATGCCTAAACCTATATATATTGAAAAAGTACGAGTTCCTGCAAGTTATCTGAATTTTTATATTGCTAATAAAATAGTACTATTACCAATCTTTAAAGACAAAAATGATAAAAAAGTAATTTTAATTTTTAAAAAATTTTTTAAAAATAAAAAAATTGTACCAATTGACTGCACTAAACTCATTTGGGGTTTTGGAGCTATTCATTGTATGACACAACCAGAGCCCAAAATCTAAACTATACGGGCTTTAAAGTACCAAGAAGAATTCTGAATGGAATTAACATTACAAGAGCAACTAATATCTTAACTGCCAAATCTCCTAAGGATAAGGTAACCCACGGAACACCTGTTGCATAAAAAGAAATTGAAAAGAATAAAAATGTATCGATAGTAGATCCGATTAAGGATGATGTTAAAGGAGCAATAAACCACTTTCTTTTTCTTAATTGATCAAATATTTGGACATCTAATAGTTGAGCGACTAAAAAAGCTGTTCCAGATCCAATTGCAATTCTTACTGAAATTAAATCTGCAAAATTTGTTGAGAATATAAGAGTAAAACTAATTCCTATTGCAAAACCAATGTAAACAATTTTTCTTGCAACTAATTTACCATAAGATCTGTTCGCTAAGTCAGTTATTAAAAAAGCTATTGGATAACTAAATGCTCCATATGTTAATATCTCCTCTAGTCCATAGTATTTAATTGGAAATTGGACTAGGTAATTTGAGGATAAAACAACCACTCCCATTAAAAATGAGAGAAATAAGAATAATTTATTCATTATGCAGATTTAGCCAAAGGCTTTTTCTTATGAGGTGATTTAATTAAAATCCCTTTTTTTAATTTTTTAAGTCTTGGGGATAAGTTTTTATTTTTAACAACTTTAAGATACTCATCAAAACTACCTTTTTTATCAACTGATCTTACACCTGCATTGCTGACAGTAAGCTTTAAGCTTCTTTTCATTAGCTCGCTAGTAAACTTTACTTTCTTAAGATTAGGCAAAAATCTTCTTTTAGTCTTGTTGTTAGCATGACTAACATTATGACCCTTCATTGGGATTTTTCCCGTTAATTCGCATTTTTTTGACATAATAACAATGCCTATATAAGGTGAGATCTTGAATGCGTCAAGTTTAATAGATTTAAGATAAGGTTTTATTTCCTATAATTTCTGTGACATTCTTAACTCCATCTCTCAATAACAAATCTTTTAGATCTTTTTTTATAATACCAGCAACATTTGGACCTTTAAAAACCATTCCAGTGTACAGCTGAATAAGATCTGCACCAGCAATAAATTTATCGTATGCTGCCTGTCCAGAGTCAACGCCACCTACTCCTATAATTTTTATTTTACCTTTCAATAATTTATAAAATTTATTAATTAAAATATTTGATTTAGTCTCAATGGGTTTTCCGGATAATCCTCCCTTTTGGTGTCTTTGAATATTACTAAGCATATCTCTAGAAGCTTCTGATGTATTAGAAATAATAATAGCATCTATTTTATTTTCCAAAAGAATTTCTGAAATTAAGTTAATTTGGCTTTCATCTATATCTGGTGAAATTTTTACTGCTACTGGAATGTCTGAATTTAAATCATTTTTTTCTTTTAAAATTGATTTTAGTAATTCCTGTAATTGATTTTCTTCGTGGAAATTTCTTAAATTTTCTGTATTCGGAGACGAAATATTGACTGTTAAATAATCTGCAACTTCATGAAAAGTTTTTAAACCAATTAGATAGTCATTCAATCTATCACTTGAGTCTTTATTGGGTCCTATATTAACACCAAGTAATCCCAATTTATTGTTAGATTTTATACGATCATAAATAATTTTTGCTCCATGATTATTAAATCCTAATCTATTAATTAAAGCTTCATCTTCTACAAGTCTAAAAACTCTCGGTTTAGGATTTCCATACTGTTTTAAGGGAGTAATAGTGCCAACTTCTACAAAACCAAAACCTAATCTAAACAAAGCATTATAAACCTCAGCATTTTTATCAAAACCAGCTGCCATTCCTATTGGATTATCTAATTCTTTATTAAATATTTTAGTTTTAAAAAGTGGATCATTTTTATTATCGTCAAATATATTTGAAATTAAATTTAATTTTAATGATTTAATTGCTAAAGTGTGTGCTTTTTCAGGATCTATTTTGAATATTAAAGATCTAATCTTTGAGAACATTATTTAAGTTTATTTATTAACAGCTCTTTAGTTTCTTTGACACCAAAAAAACTAATAAAAAATCCCATTCGTGGTCCATTTTCATCTCCAAAAACTACCTCATAAATCAATTTAAACCAATCTCTTAAATTTTCAGCATAACCATTTTCTTTTCCAGTTGAATAAATCAGAGTTTGTATATCTTCTGGAGACATTTCATCTGTACATTTTTCTAGAGTTTTTACTAAAGCCTGCAAAGCCAATTTTTCATTTTCACTTGGTGATTTGTATTTTTTTTGAGCTTTAATAACGTCATTAAAATACTTAATTGCATATCCAACAAGTCCATCAAAAATTGGAAATTTTTTTTCATCAATATCTGACTTATATTTTTTAACAAATTTCCATAATAATTCTTTGCTATCAGCGTTACTGGTTTCAACTAAGTTAAGTAGCATTGAAAATGTCATAATTATATCTTCATTTGGAATATTTCCATTATGCACGTGCCATACAGGATTCATTAATAACTGCAGTTCATTTTGTTTTTTTGATTTTTCAATACAGTCTAAATAATCATCAACAGCCTTCGGTACTATTTCATTATATAGTTTTTTAGCTCTCTTTGGATTTTGATACATGTATAAAGACAAACTCTCTGGAGAAGCATAATTTAACCATTGATCAATTGTAATACCATTACCTTTTGATTTAGAAATTTTCTCGCCTTTTTCATCCAAAAATAACTCATAAGCAAATCCAGATGGATTTTTCTTACCAATTAAATTAATAATTTTTGTTGATAAAATTGCACTCTCAATTAAATCTTTACCATACATTTCAAAATCTATATCAAGTGCATACCATCTCATTGCCCAATCGACTTTCCATTGTAGTTTGCAATTTCCATCTAAAATACTAGCTTCTAATTTTTTTCCTTTATTATCAAAAATAATTATGGATTTTTCTTTATCGATTTCTAATAGAGGTATTTCTAAAACATGGCCTGTATTAGGACATATTGGTAAAAATGGGCAATAAGTTTGCTGACGTTCTTTGCCTAAAGTGGGAATTATAATATTCATAATTCCCTCATAATTATCTAAAACAACCTTTAATGTTGGATTAAAGAAACCGCTATTATATAGAGCTGTAGAACTTTGAAAGTTATATTTAAATTTAAAACTATCTAAAAAATTTTTTAACATTTCATTATTATGCTCTCCGAAACTATTAAATTTTTCAAAAGGATCTGGGACCTGGGTTAATGGTTTATGAAGATTATCATTTAGTAGTTTTTGATTAGGAACATTTTCTGGAACTTTCCTTAATCCATCCATATCATCTGAAAATGTTATTATTTCAGTCGGTAAATCTGTTAATTGATTTAAGGCATTAACCATCATTGATGTACGCGCAACTTCTCCAAATGTCCCTATGTGAGGAAGTCCACTAGGGCCATAACCTGTTTGGAGTGTGATCTTCCCTTTTTTTTCAATAAAAGACTTTCTTTCACGAAGCATTTTTTTTGCTTCTACAAAAGGCCATGCACTTGTTTTATCTAAATTTTCTTTTTTAATCATGAATAATTCTTACAAAAAATCTTAAATTAGTGATTTTATTAATTCTTATAGAGTTGAAATTTATTTACCATAAAATAATGTTCTTTCAAAATGTCTAATTATAAAACTGTTTTTTTTACACTTGGAATTTTGCAAATAATTCTAGGTGTATCAATGTTCATACCTATAATAGCTCAGTTTGTTTATTCTGAAGTGGACTCCTCTTTCTTTGGTGCCTCAATAATAACAATTGTATTTGGAACTTTATTTTTTTTATCAAATTTAGATCATGATAGAAAATTAAATTTACGACAGGCTTTTTTATTAACAGCTCTATCATGGCTAAACATAGCAATTTTTGGATCTCTTCCTTTTATATTTTCAACTATTGAACTTACAATTACTGATGCTTTTTTTGAGAGTATGTCTGGTATTACTACCACTGGTTCTACAATTATTTCTAATTTAGAAAATACACCTAAAGGAATTTTATTATGGAGAGCTATCCTTCAATGGCTAGGTGGTATTGGTATAATTGTCATGGCTATTACACTTATGCCAATAATGAACGTTGGTGGAATGCAATTATTTAAAATATCAAGCAACGACTCTTCAGAAAAAATACTTCCAAAGTCTAAAGAAATAGCATTAAGATTAATTTATATCTATTCTGGTTTAACTGTACTTTGTGCATTTACCTATTGGATATTTGGAATGGGAAAATTCGATAGTTTAACCCACTCTATGACTACAATAGCAACTGGCGGTTTTTCTAATTACAATCAATCTATAGGTTATTTTAATAGTATCCCAATAGAGATATCATCAATGATATTTATCATTTTAGGAAGTTTGCCTTTTATTGCCTATATTAAATTTATAAGTGGTGATAAAAAAATTTTTTTAAGAGATATTCAAATAAAAACTTTTATTAAAATTATCATTGCAACTATTATTATACTTTCAATTTACTTATTAATAACTAATGGCAACGAATTTAGTTTAAGATCAATTTCTTTTAATACAATTTCAATTTTAACCGGAACAGGTTATGTGAGTGCTGAATTTGATGGATGGGGAAGCTTTCCTTTGACATTATTTTTTGCTTTAATGTTTATAGGTGGGTGTGCAGGATCAACTACCTGCGGAGTTAAAATTTTTAGAGTTCAAATTTTATATTTGTTCATAACTAATCAGGTAAAAAAAATTATTTATCCCAAAGGAGTTTTCGTGATTAAGTATGATCAAAATTCTATTGATGATAAATTTATTGCATCCATAATTTCATTTATTTATTTTTATTTCGTAATTTTCTTTTTACTTGCCGCTATATTATCATTGACAGGACTTGATTTTATCACAGCAATTTCTGGAGCAGCTACTTCAATTTCAAATGTTGGTCCTGGTTTGGGGCCAATAATTGGTCCTAATGGAGATTTCTCATCATTACCAGATATCTCTAAATGGGTTTTAACGGTAGGAATGATTTTAGGTAGACTTGAGTTGTTTGCAATATTAGTGTTGTTTTTACCCTCATTTTGGAGAAATTAAATATGTCAAAAATAATATCATGGTTTGACTCTCTTTCTGTTTATAAAGATATTCGAATGCTTAGAATTTTACTTCTAGGTTCAATTAGTGGTTTCCCTTGGGTTCTAATTGCAAGTAGTTTGAGTCTTTGGTTAAAAGAAGAAGGACTAAGTAGATCTACAATTGGATGGGCAGGTTTAATATTTGGCGTTTATGCTTTTAATTATTTGTGGGCTCCTATTATAGACAGAATTCAAATACCATTATTAACAAAAAAACTAGGTCATAGAAGAGGATGGATAGTTTTAATGCAAATTATTATTTTGATAAGCTTGATAGTTTGGAGTGTAATTAATCCTACAGAAAATTTAGCGTTATTAATAAGTGTTGGATTAATCATTGCAATTGCTTCAGCAACTCAAGATATAACTGTTGATGCATTAAGAATTGAACAAATTAATGAAAATGAGGGAAAATCTATGGCAGCAGGAGCTGCAATGGCAGTTGTCGGTTGGTGGACAGGATATAAGTTAGGTGGAGTTGTTGCATTATTCACGGCTGAGTATTTTGAAAATTTAGGTATCGTAAATTATTGGCAGGCTACGTTTTTAATTCTAGGTATTTTAATTATTTTAATGAATATTGGTTTGATGTTTGTGCATGAGCCAATTGAAACTGATAGACAAGCAAAACAAAAAGAAACTGATAAGTTAATTGGCAGAAAACTCGGGTCAAGTAATGTTATAACTAACTTTATTGCTTATATTACTGGAACTATTGGTGGTCCGATTATTAGTTTCTTTAGGAAAAATGGTTTTGCTATAGCAGCAGCAATCCTAGGTTTTGTTTTTTTATTTAAAATTGGTGAAGCATTCATGGGAAGAATGTCGATTGTTTTTTATAAAGAGATTGGTTTCTCTAAAGGTCAAATTGCAATTTATTCTAAAGGACTTGGTTGGATTACAACAGTAGTTTTTACATTATTGGGAGGTTTGATGGCTATGAGAGTTGGTACAATAAAAACTATGTTCTTTGCTGGAGGATTAATGGCAGTAACAAATATTTTATTTGCAGTTTTAGCTTGGACGGGAAAATCAGAAATTTTATTTGCAATTGCTGTAATTGCTGATGATATAACAGCTGCATTTGCAACTGTAGCATTTGTTGCATTTATTTCATTGCTAGTAGATAGGACTTATACAGCAACACAATACGCACTTCTCGCTTCAATAGGAACTGCCGGAAGAACTACCTTGGCATCTTCATCAGGCGCATTAGTTGATTGGTTGAATGGGGACTGGGGTACATTCTTTATTTTAACAACAATAATGGTCATTCCATCTCTAGTTTGTTTATGGCTCATTAAAGATAAAATTAAAATTGGTGCAAAATAATTTTTATTTCATAGGTAATTATTCTAATATCTATAAAAAACCTTCAAAATTATCTGAAGTTACATCTCAAATAATATGTGGCGAAAAATTTAAAATTTTATCAAAAAATAAAAATTGGATTAAAATTAAATTGTTATTTGATAATTATGTTGGATATATTCAGAATAAACAATTTATCCAAAAAATTAATCTCAATTATAAAGTAAGTAATCTCAAAGCAAGAATTTTTAAAAGACCTAATTTAGGAACAAAAAATTACCTTACATTTGGATCAAAAGTATTAG
Source organism: uncultured Pelagibacteraceae bacterium (assembly GCA_902515485.1). GTDB lineage: Bacteria > Pseudomonadota > Alphaproteobacteria > Pelagibacterales > Pelagibacteraceae > Pelagibacter. The sequence goes on from CABXUR010000005.1 coordinate 9,285, forward strand.
CTATAGATGAAAATAAAAATTATATCAAAATTCAAAAAAATAAATGGATAAAAAAAATAGATATAAAAAAAATAAATTATAAAGAGAAAAATTTTATAAAAATTTTTAAAAAGTTTTTACAGGTTAAATATGTTTGGGGGGGTAAATCATATAAAGGTATTGATTGTTCTGCTTTATTACAAATATTTTTTTATTATAATAACTTATTTTATCCAAGAGACACCAAAGACCAAATAAAGTATTCGAGAGGAAAATTAAAAAAAAGAACATTTAAAAAAGGTGATATTATATTTTGGAAAGGACATGTTGCGATATGTTTAAATTCAAAAAAACTTATTCATGCTTATGGACCTGAGAAAAAAGTTCTCATTATGCCGATAATTAAGACAATAAAGAGAATTAGAGAAACAGCAAATTTAGAGGTAAAAAAAATAGCTAGAATTAATTTTTAATTTCTACCAAAGTCTGGTTTATCAATATCTTGTTTTAATTTAATAATTTTTGATCTTACTTTTTTAGTTTGAACAAGTTTTTTTAAAATAGACTTATCATTTTTAGCATTTATATCTTTCTTAAATGCATTCAAGTTTTTTATAAATAAATCAATTGCTTTTGAAATATTCTTCTGATTGTTAAAAAATATATCTCTCCACATAATTTCATTTGAAGCCGCTATTCTGGAAAAATCTCTTAATCCCCCAGCACTATATTTGATAAGCCCAAAATTTTGTTTTTTTTCAAAATCTTGCGCTGACTTAACTAAATTATATGCAATCAAGTGAGGAAGATGGCTAGTTATTGAAAAAATTTTATCATGTTTTTCTGGTGTCATCACTACAACTTTTGAGCCAATTTTCTTCCAAAATTTACGTAAAATATTTAAATGATTTTTTTTAGTACTTTGATCTTTTATTAATACACACCATTTATCTACAAAAATATTTTCTTTGCCATGTTCTGGACCACTTACCTCAGAACCTGCTATTGGGTGACTTTGTATCCAATTCAAATCTTTCTTCAAAAATTTTTTAATAATTTTTGTAGTTTCAATTTTAGAGGAACCAACATCTGTAATTAATGTATTGGGTTTTATAAATTTATCAATTTTAATTATAAGTCTCTTATATTCACTCATTGGAGTACAAAAAATTATAAGATCTGAGTTAATTATCCCATCTTTTAATGTTTTTACAATTACTCCAGGTAGCTTCAATTTTTTTATTTTAGCAATATTTGATATCGATTTTTCATAAACAAATATTTTTTTTGCTAATTTTTTTTTATGAATACGTCTCAATAACGAAGAGCCTAATAATCCACACCCAATAATCAAAATATTTTTCATTAGTTTAATATCTCTTTTGCAACACTTAAGAACTTTAAATTTTCTTTTTTTGACCCAATAGTTAATCTTAATTTATTATTAATATGATATCCATCTCGGGTTGACCTTAAAATTATCCCTTTATTTTTTAATTTTTCATATAAATATTTTGCTGAATATTTGCTTTTTTCAAAATTAAGAAACAAAAAATTTGCAGAAACAGGATTGGAATAAATTTTATAATACTCTAAAAATTTTTTAATCTTTTTTGCATATAATAAATTGTGCTTAATAGATCTATTTACAAATTTTTTGTCCTTTAATGACTCAGCTGCAGCTAATTGAGCTATTCCATTAATATTGAAAGGTGGTTTAATTACATTCAAAGCATTAACTATTTTTTTTGAACCATATCCCCATCCTACTCTTAAAGAAGCTAATCCGAACATTTTTGAAAAAGTTCTAAGAATGAATACATTTTCTTTATTTTTAAATAAATCCAAACCTGAAGCATAGTCTGAATTTCTCATATATTCGGCGTAAGCATCATCAATTACTAATAATATATTTTTATTTAATTTTTTTCTTAATTCTAAGACCTCTTTTTTTGTCAAATAAGTTCCTGTTGGATTATTTGGATTTGCAATAAAGACTAACTTTGTTTTTTTTGTAATTTTTTTTAAGATTTCTGTAGTTGAAATTTTAAAATTTTTTTCTTTAGCAAATACAACTTTTGCACCAACTATTTTTGTGTAAATCCTGTACATTAAAAAACTAAATTTTGGAAGTACCACTTCATCTTTTGGATTTAAAAATAATTGACAAATCATCTGTATAACCTCATCTGATCCTGCTCCACAAATTATTTTGTCTTTATTACACTTATAAGCTTTAGATATAGCTTTTTTTAAAATCTCAGATTTTCCATCTGGATATTTGTCTAAAGATAATTTCTTATTTGATATGAGTTTTTTAGCTCTAGGACTCATACCTAAGGCAGACTCATTTGCTGATAATTTTATTACTTTTTTTAGTTTTCTTATTTTTGACTTACCAGGCTTATAAGCTTCAATATTAAATTTTTTAAACTTTGGAGTGCTCATTTTTTTTATTTTATGAGCTCTTTATAGATAAAATTACAAATTTTTATATAGAATAAGAGAATATTTTAAAAAATTGACATAATTATCAAGTTCTTGTAAAAAAATTATGCGCTGATTTAACTGAATTGCGAGCGCTTAAAAAAAACCGCTAAAATAGTTTTTTTTCTCTCAATTCAAATAAATCTTTATTATGAATATTGAAACGAATTTAAAAACATTAATTGTTAAAAACCCACTTAAGTTAGACTGTGGAAAAACAATTAAAGATTTTCCAATTGCCTACGAAACTTATGGTTCTCTAAATTCACAAAAAGATAATGCAATATTAGTTTTTCATGCATTAACTGGTGATCAATATGTATCAGGTACAAATCCTGTAACTAAAAAAGATGGTTGGTGGAGTTATGCTGTAGGTCCGGGTAAAGCTATAGATACAAATAAATATTTTGTTATTTGTTCAAATGTAATTGGAGGGTGTATGGGCTCCTATGGGCCTAGTGATTTAGATAGTGAAAACGGTAACATTCAAGGAACAAATTTTCCTGTCATTACTATTAACGATATGGTCAACGCTCAGTATAATCTATTAGATCATTTTGGGATTGATAAATTATTTTCTGTAGCAGGTGGCTCTATGGGTGGAATGCAAGTTTTGCAATTTATAAGTAACTTTCCAGATAAATCTAAAACAGTAATACCGATTGCAACAACTTCAAGTCACTCGGCTCAAAATATAGCTTTTAATGAATTAGGAAGACAAGCAATCATGGCTGATAGCAATTGGAAAGAAGGAGATTATGGTTCTAATAATTCAAATCCAGGTAAAGGGTTAGCTGTTGCCAGAATGGCAGCACATATTACATATTTATCAAAAAAAGGTTTGCAGGAAAAATTTGGCAGAAAATTACAAGAAAGAGAAGATTTAAAATTTGGTTTTGATGCAGACTTTCAAATTGAAAGCTATCTAAGATATCAAGGCTCAGTCTTTGTTGATAGATTTGATGCAAATAGTTATCTTTATATAACTAGAGCTATGGATTATTTTGACCTAGCTAAACAATTTAATGGGGTTCTGTCTGATGCATTTAAATTAACAAAAGCTAAATTTTTTATAATTTCTTTTACCTCAGATTGGCTTTACCCAACTCAAGAAAATAAGGATATTGTTATAGCTTTAAATTCTATCGGGGCTGATGTGGGATTTGTTGAGATAGAATCGGATAAAGGACATGATTCGTTCTTGTTAGATGTTCCAGATTTTTTAAATGCACTAAAAAACTTTTTGGATAAGTCATACGAAGAAAATTAAATATGAAAAATGAGTTTAAAGTAATTGCTGATTTAATTGAAAAAGACAAAAAAGTTTTAGATGTTGGTTGTGCTGATGGAGTTCTGATGAAATTTCTAAAAGATAACAAAAATACAAATATAAGAGGATTGGAGATCTCAAAAGAAAAGGTTCAAGAATGTATTGCTAAGGGTTTAACTGTAATAGAAGGAAATGCTGAAAAAGACTTAAAGCAATTTCCAGATAAGTCATTTGATTATGTTATTTTAAGCCAAACACTTCAAGCTTTTTTAAATCCTGAGTTAGTTTTAAATGAACTTTTAAGAGTTGGTAAAAAAGCAATTATTACAATTCCTAATTTTGGTTACTGGAAAGTGAGAATTCACTTACTGCTTAAAGGCACAATGCCAATTACCAAAACATTGCCTGATGAATGGTACAATACACCAAACTTGCATATGTGCACCATTAAAGATTTTGTTCATTATGTTAAATCTAGAAATATAAAAATTTTTAAGTCAATAGCACTAAATAAATTAAATGCCTCATTAATAAACGAAAGAAACTTAGAAATTAAAAATTTATCTGCAGATCTAGGAATATTTTTAATAGAAAAATAATATGCAAGTTGAAATCATACCGTGTCTAAAAGACAATTATAGTTATTTAATTATTGATGATAGCAACAAATCTGCCTGTGTAGTGGATCCAAGTGAAGCTGAGCCAATTATAAATTATTTAAAAAACAAAGACATTAATTTAAAATATACTCTAAATACACATCATCATTTTGATCATATTGGTGGTAATGAAGATTTAAAGAAAGAATTTGGTTCTATTGTAGTTGGTTTTAAAAAAGATTCAGAAAGAATTCCTGGTATAGATATTTTTTTAGAAGATGACCAAATATGGGAAGCCGATAATTTTAAAGCTAAAATAATTCATGTTCCAGGACATACCACAGGTCATATATGTTTTAATTTTTTTCAAGAAAAGTTAGCTTTTACAGGAGATACTCTTTTTTCTCTTGGTTGTGGTAGGATATTCGAAGGAACTTATGAACAAATGTACGAATCTCTTAATAAGATTAAATCTTTGCCTAAAGAAACTAAAATTTATTGTGGTCATGAATACACTCTCAGCAATTCAAAATTTTGCATAAAAAATGATCCTGATAACCAAAATTTACAAAAAAAAATTGAACAAATAAAAAAATTAACCTCTAATGGGCTACCCACAATCCCAACTACAATAAAAGAAGAATTAGATTGCAACATATTTTTAAGAGCAAAAGACCTAGAATCTTTCTCAAAATTGCGCGATTTAAAGGATAATTTTTAGTTAATTCAACTTGACTAAAAACTTGCTAGAACTATATTGCGATAACTTAAATATAAATTCATACTATGTCTTACGCAGTAATAAAAACAGGTGGCAAACAGTACAAAGTTAAAGCAGGTGAAATTTTAAAAATTGATAAATTTCCAGATTCAAAACCTGATTCTAAAATAGAGTTTAATGAGATACTTGCATATGGTGATGATAAAACTATAGAAATAGGCTATCCAAATGTTGAAGGCGCAAAAGTAGAAGCTGATTTAATAAAAAATGTTAAAGATAGAACCATATTAATCTTCAAAAAAAGAAGAAGACATAATTCAAGAAGAAAAAATGGTCATAGACAAGAACATACAATGATTAGAATTAATAAAATTTTTTCTAAAGATGGTAAAGTTTTATCTGAAGCAGAAAAAATAATTAAACTAACTAAAAAGGTTGAGGCTGAAGTAAAACCAAAAACTGAAGCTACAAGTAAATAAATTAGGTAAATTATGGCAACAAAAAAAGCAGGTGGATCATCGAGAAACGGAAGAGATAGTGCTGGGCGAAGACTTGGTGTTAAAAAATATGGTGGTGAAACAGTAATACCTGGAAATATAATTGTAAGACAAAGAGGAACTAAAATTTTTCCTGGTGAAAATGTAGGAATGGGTAAAGATCATTCAATTTTTTCAGTTGTAAAGGGCAAAGTTGTATTTAAAAAATCTAAAGCAGATAGAACTTTCGTATCAGTAAAACCCAATTAATAGTACAACTTAAATAGATGTTGTATTATGAAATTCCTAGATCAAGTTAAAATTTATGTTAAAGCCGGAGACGGTGGTGATGGTTCACCAAGTTTCAGAAGAGAAAAATATGTTGAATACGGTGGGCCTGATGGTGGAGATGGCGGTAAGGGTGGATCCATAATTTTAAAAGCTGAAGAAAATCTCAACACATTAATAGATTATAGATATCAACAACATCATAAAGCTCAACGAGGAGAAAATGGAGCTGGTCAAAATCGTACGGGTAAAGGAGGAAGCAATTTAATATTAAAAGTACCTCTTGGTACTCAAGTATTTGAAGAGGATAATAAAACTCTAATTTATGATTTTAATAAAAAAGGAGAAGAATTTGTTGCTGCTATTGGAGGTAAAGGTGGACTTGGAAATACAAGATTTAAAAGTTCAACAAATAGAGCACCTAGAAAATTTACAAAAGGAACTATTGGCGAAGAGTTTACAATTTGGCTACAATTAAAAACTATAGCTGATATTGGTATAATTGGATTACCAAATGCTGGAAAATCAAGTTTGTTATCCGTTATAACAAATGCAAATCCAAAAATTGCAAATTATCGATTCACAACTCTTAATCCTAACCTAGGTGTGGCATCTTATGATGATAAAGAAATAACTATAGCTGATATTCCTGGCCTAGTAGAAGGGGCCCATGAGGGTGTCGGTCTTGGAATTCAGTTTTTAAAACATATTGAAAGATGTAAATCACTTTTACATTTAATAGATATTACTAATTTAGATTTAAATGAGTCTTATAAACAAGTAAAAAAAGAATTGAGGAATTACAGCTCAAAATTACTGGAAAAAAAAGAGCTTGTAGTACTGAATAAAATAGATCTAATAGATGAAGATACAGTGAAAGATGTTATTGATCATTTTTCTAAAGACAAAAATTGTGAAGTAATGACAATGACAACTTTCGACAAAGAATCTGTATCAAAGATTAAAGCAAAATTATTGTCGTATGTATCTTAAAAATTCAAAAATAATTGTTATTAAAATTGGTTCTTCACTTCTTGTTGATAGTAATAAAAGAATTAGAAAAAAATGGCTTTCTAGTTTTGCTAGCGATATTAAAAAATTAAAAAATAAAAATCAAAAAATTGTCATTGTAAGCTCGGGTGCTATAGCGCTTGGTTGTAAAAAAATGAACTTTAATAAAAAAACTATTAAACTTGATAAAAGTCAGGCTATAGCTTCTATTGGACAAATTGAATTAATGAATCTTTTTTCTGAAATATTTACTAAGTTTAAATTGAATATCTCACAAATTTTACTAACTCTTGAAGATACTGAAGAAAGAAGAAGATCTTTAAATGCAAAAAGAACTTTTGAAAATTTATTTGATTTAGATTTTATTCCAGTTGTTAACGAAAATGATACAATTGCCACAACTGAAATAAAATATGGTGATAATGATCGACTAGCATCAAGAGTTGCTCAAATAACTGATGCTGATACTTTAATTCTTCTTTCTGATGTAGATGGATTATACACAAAAAACCCAAAAATTTACAAAGATGCAAAATTAATAAGGAAAATAAATAATATAAAAAAAAACTTAAAAGAAATCTATATTAAAGGTGTAAATGAGTATGGAAGTGGTGGTATGCAAACAAAAATTGAGGCAGCAAAGATATGTCAATTATCTGGATGTAGTATGATTATAGCTAACGGATTATATCTAAATCCAATCTCAAGAATAATTGAAAAAAATAATTTTACTATGTTTAAACCTAAAGTTTCAAAACTTGATGCCAGAAAAAAATGGATAATTAGTTCGGTCGCCCCAAAAGGAGCTATCATAATTGACGATGGTGCTAAACGAGCTTTAAAATCTGGAAAAAGTTTATTAGCGGCAGGTATTAAAAAAGTATCAGGAAAATTTAAAAAAGGCGACCATATTAAAGTTTTAGATAAAAAAAATTCTGAATGTGCCAGAGGTTTAAGTTCCTTCACATCTGATGAAGTCATAAAAATTATGGGTCATCACTCTAATGAAATTGAAAAATTATTAGGGTATGTTTCAAAATCAGAAGTCATTCATAAAGATGATATGGTTGAGATTTAAAATGAATAAATTTATGAATTTAATTGGAGCGAAGGCTAGAAAAGCTTCTGAGATAAAAATAGATACTAAACTTAAGAATAAAGTTTTAAATGACTATGCTTTGTTAATTGATAAAGAAAAAAAAAAAATTCTAATTCAAAACAAAAAAGATATTAATCTTGCAAAGAAAAATAAGATTAAAGAAAATTTGATAAATAGGTTGAGTATCGACCCAATCAAATTGAAAGGGGTTAAAGACTCAATTAAAAAAATTTCAAAATTAAAAGATCCAGTAAATGTAACTTTAGAAAAATGGAGCAGGCCTAATGGATTAAATATTAAAAGAGTATCAGTTCCAATAGGTGTGATTGGAGTTATTTATGAAAGTAGACCAAATGTTACGTCAGATGTAGCTAGCTTATGTTTTAAATCTGGAAATCCAGTAATTCTTAAAGGTGGATCTGAGGCTATAAATACTAATAGAATTTTAGCAAATCTATTTCGTAAAGCTCTTAAGAAAAATAAAGTAAATGAAAATTATATTCAATTTATAGACTCCAAAGATCGAAAAATGGTCGACATAATGCTTAAAATGGATAAATTTATTGATGTAATAATTCCTAGGGGAGGAAAAAATTTAGTTAAAAGAGTTCAAGATTTTTCTAAAGTTCCTATTATCGGTCATTTGGAAGGTTTATGTCATACATATATTGATAAAGACGCTGAATTAAAAATGGCCACAAATATTGTTTATAATGCAAAATTAAGAAACACAAGTATTTGTGGCGCGACAGAGACTATTCTAATGCATGAAAAGATTGTTAAAAAATTTTGCAATCCAATATTAAAAAAACTTGAGGATAACAATTGTAAAATTTATGGAGATAATTTTATAAAAAAATATTATTCAGGAACTTTATATCCAGCTAAAGAAAAAGACTGGTCTACTGAATATTTAACTATAGCTGTATCTGTTAAAGTTGTTAAAAATTTAAAACAAGCAATTAACCATATAAATCGATATGGGACTATGCACACAGATTCTATTATTACAAAAAATAAAAAAACTGCCGCACAATTTATGACAAATATTAAAAGTTCTATTGCAATGCATAATACTTCTACTCAATTTGCTGATGGCGGTGAATTTGGTTTTGGAGGTGAAGTTGGTATATCAACAAATACTTTGCCACCAAGAGGTCCCGTCGGCTTAGAGCAATTAGTTTCTTATAAATATGAAATTTCAAGTCAAGGAAAGATAAGAGATTAGATTGAAAAAAAAAGTTAAAATTGGGATTTTGGGTGGATCTTTTGATCCAGCACATAAAGGGCATTTAGCAATCTCTAAAGAAGCAAAAAAAAAATTTAATTTAAAAAAAATTATATGGGCAATAACTAAAAAGAATCCCTTCAAAGACGAAAGTAAAACAACTCTCTCAAAACGAATAAAAGATTGTAAAAAAATTATTGGACTAAATCCATTTATAAAAGTTAAATTTTATGAAGATATAATTAAATCAAATAAAACTATTGATCTTATAAAATATCTTAAAAAAAATGATGGTATCGAAATTTATTTTTTGATGGGAGCTGATAATTTAATAAATTTTCATAAATGGCATAAATCAAAATTAATTTTACAAAACTGTAATATTCTAGTTTTTGATCGTCATGGATATAAAAAAAATTCTTTAAAATCAAAGACATTTAAAAGTTTAAACAAAGACAACCTTACATTTGTTGAATTTAAAAAAGTCAACATTTCATCTTCTCAATTAAGAAAAATTTGATAGTCTAAACTTAATTAATGGATAAAATTTCAGATCTAAAAAAAGTTGTAATCAATACACTAGACATTAATAAAGCTGAAGATATTGTAACAATTAATCTCAAAGATAAAAGCTCAATGGCTGATTATATGATTATTGCTAGCGGAACTTCTTCGAGACATATTCAATCTTTATCAGAACAAGTTTTGGAAAAACTTAAAGATAATGGTGTTAGGGACTCTAAGATAGAAGGTAAGGAAAGTAATGAATGGAAATTAGTTGATGGAATTGATTTAATTATTCATATTTTTCATCCTGAAAAAAGAAAGTTTTATGAACTTGAAAAAATCTGGTCTGAATTAATACCAAAAGAAAAAGTTAGTATATGAAAACTATTCAGTTTTATTTAATTATTTTTCTTACTCAATTTCTTTTTTTAAAACAAATAAATTCAGCTGAAATTGATATTTATAAAAAAATTGATCTATTCGGTGAGGTTTTAGAAAAAATAAATAAAGAGTATGTTGATGAAATAAATCAGTCAGAAAGTATGGACTCTGCAATTAATGGTCTTCTTCAGTCACTTGATCCTTATTCAGCTTACATGTCGCCAGAAATTTTTCAGGAAATGCAAACAGAAACTAGTGGAGAGTTTGGTGGTCTTGGGATTGAAGTCAGCATGGAAGCAGGCGTTGTAAAAGTTATATCTCCTATAGATGACACTCCTGCATCAAAAGCTGGTATAAAAGCTGGAGATTATATTGTTAAAATTAACAACATTCAGGTTCAAGGAAAATCTTTAAGTGAAGCTGTTGATTTAATGAGAGGTCCAGTGGGTTCAGCAATTGAGCTTACCGTTAGACGAAGAGGAATTAAAAAAGCTCTAACATTTAATATAACAAGAGAAATTATTGAAGTGCAATCTGTTAAGTCAGATCTGTTAGATAATAATATTGGATATATTCGATTAACTTCTTTTAATGACAACAGTAGTCAGCAAATTAAGAAACAAATTAAAAAATTAAAAAAAAATGAAAACTTAAAAGCATTCATACTTGATTTAAGAAATAACCCTGGCGGACTATTGTCTCAAGCTATTAAAATTTCAGATTTTTTTCTTGAAAATGGAGAAATCGTATCAACAAAAAGTAGAAAAAAATCAGAAAACAAAAGATGGTTTGCAAAAAAAGGTGACATTACAGATGGTAAAACTTTATTGGTATTGATTAATTATGGTTCTGCATCTGCATCTGAAATTGTTGCTGGCGCTCTGAAAGACCATAAAAGAGCTATTATACTTGGAGAAAGTAGCTATGGAAAAGGATCTGTGCAATCAATAATTCCTCTTAAAAACAAGGGGGCTATTAGATTGACTGTTGCAAAATATTACCTCCCCTCTGGTGACTCTATTTCTGAAGTTGGAGTAAGACCTGATATTGAAGTTAATGAAGAAGGTGATAATTTTAGAATTAAAACTGAAACCGATAATCAACTTAATTACGCAATAAAGTTATTAAACGGATAATATGAAAAAAAGATTAAGCGAATTACCGCTTAGAAGTGGTGTAGGAATTGTAGTCCTGAATAAACAAAATAAAGTATTTGTTGCTAAGAGAATAGATAATCCAAAAAATTTTTGGCAAATGCCTCAAGGAGGTGTAGATGAAGGGGAAAATTTTTTAAATGCTGCCTACAGAGAGCTAGAGGAAGAAACTAGTATAAAGAAAGTAAATCTAATTCAAGAATTAGAAGGAACTATAACTTACGAACTTCCTGATCGTTTATTAGGTATTATTTGGAAAGGTAAGTATAGAGGTCAAAAACAAAAATGGTTTCTGATGAGATTTAATGGTGAAGATAATGAAATAAATATCAAAACTAAAAATCCAGAATTTTTGGATTGGAAATGGATTGAGATTGATCAACTAACCGAAGTAGTAGTTGATTTTAAATTAAACGTTTATAAAGAAGTAAAGGAACAAGTTAAAAAAATTATTAATTAAGAGATTTTAATACTTCAATTTTTTGATCAACTAAATATTTAGACTGATCATTAATTTCAGGCTTGCTAGCCTCTTCTTCTGCTTGTTTAAGAAGATCTTGCTGTTTAGATTTATCAAAGTCATTAAGATTAAATATTGAGCTTGTTAAAATAGATAAATTATTATTTTTGAATTCAACTATCCCATCTTCTACATAATAATTTTCATCACCCGATTTAGATAAAATTTTAATTATGCCTGGTTTTAAAAATGAGATTATTGAAATATGATCCTTAAGTATTCCCATTTCACCTTCGAAAGCAGGTACAACTACTTCCGACACATCTTCTTTAATTAAAAAAGATTTTTCTGGATTTACTATTTCAACTTTAAACTCTTCGCTCATTAAGCAGCTGCTTCTTTCTCCATTTTTTCAGCTTTTTCTATCGCTTCTTCAATAGTTCCCACCATATAAAAAGCGGCCTCTGGTAAATGATCGTAATCTCCTTTACAGATTGCAGCAAAACCTTTTATGGTTGAGTCTAAATCTACTAATTTTCCTGGTGATCCTGTAAACACCTCTGCTACAAAAAATGGTTGAGATAAAAATCTTTGGATTTTTCTAGCTCTTGCTACTACAAGCTTATCTTCCTCTGAAAGCTCATCCATACCAAGAATTGCGATAATATCTTGTAAAGACTTATAAGTTTGTAAAACTTTTTGTACCTCTCTAGCGACTCTATAATGCTCATCACCTACTATTCTTGGATCCAAAATTCTTGAAGTAGAGTCTAGTGGGTCAACCGCTGGGTAAATACCAATCTCTGCAATCTGTCTTGAAAGAACGGTAGTCGCATCCAAGTGAGCAAATGAAGTTGCTGGCGCAGGATCAGTTAAGTCATCGGCTGGTACATAAATTGCTTGTACTGATGTGATTGATCCTTTGTTTGTTGTAGTAATTCTTTCTTGAAGGTTACCCATATCGGTTGCTAATGTAGGCTGATAACCAACAGCTGAAGGTATTCTTCCTAGAAGTGCTGATACCTCAGAACCTGCTTGAGTAAATCTGAAAATATTATCAACGAAGAAAAGTACGTCTTGACCTTCTTGATCTCTAAAATATTCAGCTACAGTTAATCCAGTTAAAGCAACTCTAGCTCTAGCTCCAGGAGGCTCATTCATTTGTCCATAAACTAATGCTGCTTTTGATCCTTCTCCATCAGTTTTTATAACTCCAGAGTCTATCATCTCATGGTAAAGATCATTTCCTTCTCTTGTTCTCTCACCAACACCAGCAAAAACTGAAAATCCACCATGTGCTTTTGCAACGTTATTAATCAATTCCATAATTAAAACTGTTTTTCCAACACCAGCTCCTCCAAATAATCCAATTTTTCCACCTTTTGCATAAGGTGCGAGTAGATCAATAACTTTTATACCTGTAACTAGTATTTCAGTTTCGGTAGATTGATCATTAAATTCTGGTGCGGATCTGTGAATAGGCCAAGTTTCTTTTGTTTTAACTTCACCTTTTTCGTCAATCGGCTCTCCAATTACATTTATAATTCTTCCCAAAGTTTCTGGACCAACTGGTACTTGAATTGGTGCGTTAGTATTAGTAACTTCATCTCCTCTTTTTAATCCTTCAGTTGCATCCATCGCAATAGTTCTAACCGTAGCCTCTCCTAAATGTTGAGCAACTTCTAAAACAAGTCTGTTGTCACCATTTTTACATTCTAATGCTGTTAAAATTTCTGGAAGATCTCCATCGAATTTTACGTCTACCACTGCTCCAATAACCTGTGTAATTATTCCTTTGCTCATAATTATAAACTCTCTGCTCCTGATATGATTTCTATTAGTTCTTTGGTAATTGCTGCTTGACGGCTTCTATTATACTCAATAGTTAACTTGTCAACCATTTCACCTGCGTTACGGGTTGCATTATCCATTGCACTCATTCTAGAGCCCTGTTCGCTAGCTGAATTCTCTAACATTGCCTTAAATATTTGTGTTGAAATATTTTTAGGTAATAAATTGCTTAAAATCTCATCCTCGTCTGGTTCAAATTCGTAACTATCCTCAGATTTGTCTTCTTCTGAAGTTTCTGTATTAAGCGGTATTATCTGTTGTGCCTGTGGAATTTGGGTTATCACATTTTTAAATTGATTATAAAAAATAGTACATACATCAAATTCTTCATCTTCAAATTTTTCAATAACAATTTTTCCAACTTTCTCTGCATCAAAATAATTAGCATTTTTAGACTCTTTAAAAGATATATGAGAGATTATTTTATCACCATAAGCTCTTTTTAACTGATCATTACCTTTAGAACCAACTGTGATAATTTTTAATTCTTTTCCCTCTTCAGATAATTTAGCAAAATAACTTTTAGCTTTTTTAATTATATTTGAGTTAAAACCACCACATAAACCTCTATCTGATGTCATAACGACACAAAGATGTATTTGGTCTTTACCAGACCCAGATAGTAATTTTGGAGCATTTTCTTTATCTGAAATTCCGCTAGACAAATTTAGAATTACATTATTCATTTTTTCAGAATATGGTCTACCTTTTTCAGCACTTTCTTGAGCTCTTCTAAGTTTCGCTGCTGCTACCATTTTCATAGCTTTTGTAATTTTTTGTGTAGATTTTACACTAGCTATTCTTTTTTTAAGGTCGTCTAAACTTGCCATAGTTAATTAAGATTTAAAGTTTTCCTTTAATTGCGCAATTACTTCTACAAGTAATTTCTCCATATCGTCCTCAAGTTTTCCTGAAGATAAAATAGATTCTATAATTTCAGGTTTATCAGATTTACATTTCTCAATTATTTTATTTTCAAACTCAGCAATATCTTTTAGTTCAATATCGTCTAAGTAACCTTTTACTCCACAAAAAACTGAAATAACTTGTTCAGCCACTGTCATTGGGGAATATTGTTTTTGTTTAAGAAGCTCTGTTAATTTAGAGCCTCTATTTAATAGTTGTTGAGTCGATGCATCTAAATCAGAACCAAATTGAGCAAATGCTGCCATTTCTCTGTATTGAGCTAGCTCTAACTTCATAGATCCTGATACTTTTTTCATTGCTTTAGTTTGTGCTGAAGAACCTACCCTTGATACAGATAATCCAACGTTAATTGCAGGTCTAATACCTTGGTTAAAAAGTTCTGTTTCTAAAAATATTTGACCGTCAGTAATTGAAATTACGTTAGTAGGAATAAATGCAGATACATCTCCACCTTGTGTTTCAATAATCGGAAGTGCAGTTAAAGAACCTCCACCATGTTCATCACTTAATTTAGCTGCTCTTTCAAGTAGTCGGCTATGTAAATAAAATACATCACCAGGATATGCCTCACGTCCCGGAGGTCTTCTCAAAAGAAGTGACATTTGTCTGTAAGCAACAGCCTGCTTAGATAAATCATCATAAATTATTAAAGCATGCATACCGTTGTCTCTAAAATACTCACCCATTGTACAACCTGTGTAGGGAGCTAAAAATTGCAATGGTGCCGAGTCTGAGGCTGTAGCAGCAACAATTGTAGTATATTCCATTGCTCCAGATTCCTCTAATGTTTTTTGAATTTGTCTTACAGTTGATCTTTTCTGACCAATAGCAACATAAACACAATAAAGTTTTTGTTTTTCATCTCCTGACTCATTAATTTTTTTTTGATTAATAATTGCATCAATTGCAACTGCAGTTTTACCTGTTTGTCTATCACCAATAATTAATTCACGTTGTCCTCTTCCAACTGGCACCAAACTATCGATTGATTTTAAACCTGTTTGCATTGGTTCACTGACTGATTGTCTTGGAATAATTCCTGGAGCTTTAACTTCAACCCTGCTTTTTTGAACACTTTTATCAAGTGCACCTTTGCCATCAATAGGATTACCTAGGCCATCTACAACTCTTCCTAATAATTCTTTTCCAACAGGAGTATCTACAATATTTCCAGTCCTCTTAACAACATCTCCTTCTTTAATATTTCTATCATCACCAAAAATTACAACACCAACATTTTCACTTTCTAAGTTTAACGCCATACCCTTAGAGCCATCTGCAAACTCAACCATCTCTCCAGCTTGAACATTGTCAAGACCATAAATTCTTGCAATACCATCTCCAACAGAAAGTACTTGGCCAACTTCAGTTACTTCTGCTTTATCACCAAAATTTTTAATTTGTTCTTTTAATATTTTTGTAACTTCTGAAGGATTTATTTCCATTTAAGCCTCTATCATTCTATTTTCGATTTGTTGTAATTTATTTTTTATTGAGGTGTCTACCATAGTACTACCTACCTGTACTATTAAACCTCCTATTAAACTTTCGTCATGTTTATAGTTTAATTTTATTTTAGAACTAAAATTTTCTGTAAGCTCATCTGTAATTTTTGCAATTTCTTCACTTGTTAATTCTTTAGCAGATTTAAGTTCTGCCTTGAGCTCACCTCTTTTTTTAGAACAAGTTTCTATAAAACTCTTTAATATTTGTTCAACATAAAAAAAACGTCTTTTAATAACTAGAAAACTTAAAAAATTTTTTAACAAATTTTCAAATTTGTTATTATCAGAAAAATTATTTATAAATTTTAAAAGATCTTCTTGGTTATTTGTTGGATCTTTAATTAAATCTGAGAAATCTTTGCTTGATGAAGTTAACTCTAAAATAGATAACGTTTGTTCTTCTACTTGTTCAATAACATTATTTTCACTTGAAAGCTCATATAAAGCTAAAGAATATCTTTCACTTGAAGTTATAGAAAATCCCTTATTTTTGCTCAACTTGATACCTTTATTATGTAGAAGATTATTTTAAAATCACGCTTTAATTAGCATATGAGTATAATGTCTTCAAGTAACACATTTGTTTAAAACACTATTTTTTATTAGGTTAATTGAAGTTTATTGGGTCAACATCAACTGAAAGTTTTATTCCTGATGAAAATTTGTAATTTGGGATAATTTCAGCGATTGAGTTCTGTAAATTAAGGGATTTTGAACCCCTAATTAGCATTCTTATTCTAAATTTTTTTTTAAGTCTAAAAATTGGTGCGCTAACTGGTCCTAAAACTTTTCCCTTAATTTTTTTTTCAATAAAGCTTTTGAAATAAAAAGCCTCTTTTTCTAATTTTGCTTCATTGTCTCCTGTTAAGATTAATGAAATAAATCTTTGAAATGGTGGAAGATTGTTTTGTCTTCTAATATCTAACTCTCTATCAAGAAAAATATCAGGATTACTATTAGTCAAATCAGAAATCATTTTAGTATTGGTATTATAAGTTTGAAAATACACAGTTGCAGGTTTCCCTGTCCTTCCTGCTCGACCAGAAAGTTGATGGTATAACTGTAAATTTTTTTCAGCTCCTCTTAGATCATGTCCTTGTGAAGAAAGATCAATATCAACTACAACAATACAATTAAGGCTTGGAAAATGAAAGCCTTTAGAAATTAACTGAGTTCCAACTAAAATTTGAACTTCATTATTGACTATTTTTTCTAATTTATCACTAGAACTTTTTTTATTCATTGTATCACTTGAAAAAATTTCAATTTTTTTTAATGGAAAGTTTTTTTTAACTTCTTCAGATATTCTTTCAACACCAGGACCACTAAAAATAAAATCACAATCGCCATCTTTTACACAACTTCTTTTCAACAAAGACTTAAACCCACAATAATGGCATAATAAATTATTTTTATTTTTATGATAAACTAAATTAATTGAACAATTAGGACATGAATAACTATTAAAGCATTTGTTACAAATTACATGCGGAGAAAACCCTCGTCTATTTAAAAAAAATAATACCTGATCGTTTTTATCAAGATGAAAATTTACTTTCTCAATAATTTTTTTTGATAGCCATGATTGTTTTTCTAATTTTGTTTCATTGAGATTTATTATTTCATAATTAGGCAAAGATGCATTTTTATAACGCTTTTCTAATTTTGAGATAGTATATTTGCCTTTTTTAATATTTTCATAAGTTTCAATTGATGGAACTGCTGTTATTAAATTGATGGGAATATTTTCAAATGATGCTCTTGAGATTGCCATATCTCTTGCATTATAGGTAACACCTTCATCTTGTTTGTAAGACTGATCATGTTCTTCATCTACAATAATTAATCCTAATTTTTTAAATGGTAAAAATAATGAAGATCTAGCACCTATGACAACTTTAATTTCTCCATTTGCAATTCCGCTCCAAATAATTTCTTTCTTTTTTTTGGTAATACCCGAGTGCCAAATTGCTGGAGTAAAACCAAAGAATTCTATAAATTTTTTTTCAAATTGACCTGTTAAGCCAATCTCAGGTAATAAAATTAAGCCCTGAAATCCTTTATTTATAATAGCTTTTAGAGCCTCAAAATAAACCATAGTTTTCCCTGATCCAGTTGTTCCTTGAAGAACATGTACTCTAAATTTTTGATTAGAAACATTCATTTTTCTAAGTGATTTTTTTTGTTCCTCGGAAAGTTCTATTGAATTTGTTTTAATATTAGACTTAAAAATATTGTAAGCATCTTTTTGAATTTTTTCTATAACATTACTACTTAACAAAACTAACTTTAGCGCCATACCTTTTGGAATTATATTGTATTCAGAAAACCAGTTAAGAAATTTAATAGTTGTTTTTTTTAATGGAGCTACATCTAATTTTTTCAAAATACTTTTTATTTTGAAATGTCTATTATTCTCTTTTTCAAATTCATCCCAAACGACACCCGTAATTTTAGATTTACCAAAAGGCACCATCACATAATCACCTACTTTTAAATTAATATCACTCTCATAGGTAAATGGGTGATTAAAGATATTTGGTAAAAGAATCGGTACTTTCATATTTTAATAATATGAAAAAAAACTAAGAGTGTATTGCTCTTTTATCTACTGATAATGCTGCTTCTTTAACGGCTTCTGAAAATGTTGGGTGAGCATGACAAGTTCTTGCAATATCTTCAGAGCTCGCGCCAAATTCCATTGCAACGCCTATTTCTGCAATAAGTTCTCCTGCATGAGGGCCAATAATGTGTGCACCTAAGACTTTATCTGTAGTTTCGTCTGCTAAAATTTTAACAAACCCTTCTGCGTCATCTATAGCTTTTGCTCTAGAGTTTGCCATGAATGAAAACTTACCAATTTTATATTTTATATTTAATTCTTTTAATTGTTCTTCTGTCTTACCAATTGATGCAACTTCGGGTGTTGTATAAACAACACCAGGAATTGTATTATAATTGACATGGCCTGATTGACCTGCAATATTTTCTGCAACGGCAATTCCTTCATCTTCTGCTTTATGGGCTAACATTGGCCCACTTATTACATCGCCAATTGCATAAATATTATTAATATTAGTTTTAAATGTATTATCTGTTTTAACTCTTTTTCTTTCATCTAATTCAACTCCAGCGGCATCTAGATTTAAACTATTCGTGTTAGCTTTTCGACCAACTGAAATAAGAACGACATCACAATCAAAATTATTTTTATTTCCATCTTTATCAACTGTTGAAACAATTACCCCTGATTTGTTATTTTGAATAGCTTCAACTTTATTTTGCATACTAAATTTAATGCCTTGTTTTTTTAAAATCTTCATAAATTCTGATGAAATTTCTTTATCCATACCAGGAGTAATATGATCTAAAAATTCTACTACCTGCACTTTAGCTCCCAATCTTGACCAAACTGATCCCATCTCTAATCCAATATAGCCACCCCCTACTACAACCATTTTTTTTGGAACTTTATCCAATTTTAATGCACCTGTTGAAGATAAAATGACTTTCTCATCAATTTCTATTCCAGGCAAAGATACTGGCACAGAACCTGTTGCTATCACAGTTTTTTCAGCCTCAATAATAGTCTCTTTATTTAAATCATCTTTAATTATGATTTTATTTTGAGATTTGAAGCTTCCGGTTCCTTTGTAATAAGTTACTTTATTTTTTTTCAGTAAAAACTCGACACCTTTGGTAAGTATAGTCACAGCTTTATCCTTACTTTTCATCATTTTTTCAAGATTTAGCTTAACCTCACCAACTTCAATTCCTTTACTAGATAAATTTTGAACTTTATGAAATTCTTCAGATAAATTTAGCAGGCTTTTTGAAGGTATACATCCAACATTTAAACATGTCCCCCCAAGAGATCCTCTAGATTCAATACACGCTGTTTTTAATCCAAGCTGAGCAAGTCTAATAGCACAAACATATCCGCCAGGACCTCCACCAATTACTACTGCTTGAAATTTTTCTGACATTTAAATATCCAAAAATAACCTTCTTGGGTCTTCTAAATTTTCTTTCACCATTTTTAAAAATGAAACTGACTCTTTGCCATCAATTATTCTGTGATCATATGACAATGCTAAATACATAATTGGTCTAATTTTAATTTCACCATCAACAACTACAGGTCTATCAACAATGTTGTGCATTCCAAGAACTCCTGATTGAGGAATATTTAATATTGGAGTTGACAACATCGATCCATAAACTCCACCATTACTAATAGTAAACGTTCCACCTTGAAGATCTTCAATTGTTAATTTGCCATCTCTTGCTTTTTTTGAAATATCTTTAATATTTTTTTCAATATCAGCAAACGATAATTCATCAGCATTTCTTAATACAGGCACAACCAAACCTTTCTCTGTTCCGACTGCAAAACTTAAATTATAATAATTTTTATAAACTATCTCGTCTTCATCTATTTCAGCATTTACTGCTGGAAAATTTTTCAATGCAACCACACAAGCTTTAACAAAAAAAGACATAAAACCTAATTTTATTCCATAACGATTTTGAAAATCTTGCTGATTTTCTTTTCTCATTTCCATAATATTGGTCATATCCACTTCATTGAAGGTAGTTAACAAAGCTGCATTTTCTTGTGCTTGTTTTAATCTCTTAGCTATTGTTTGTCTTAGTCTGGTCATTTTAATTCTTTCTTCATGGCCATACTTAGCTTTTCTCTCTGAAGGCATCGGATTAGTTCCCATTAAACTTATTAAGTCACCCTTTAAAACTCTTCCATCTTTTCCTGAGCCTTGAACTGAATTAATATCTATTTTGTTTTCTACAACAATTTTTCTAACTGCTGGTGAAAGCGTTTGACTTTCTGCATTAGTTTTAGCTTCTAAATTTTCTATTTTAGTCTTTGGAGTCTTTTCCTCGATTACCTCATCAGTTAAAACTAAAAGCTCTTCCTCGTCATTTTTTTTAGTTTTTTCCTCAAATATTTTTAGTTCTTTTTTAGATGGATCTAATTTTATTATATTATCTTCTTTTTGAACAGGTTCTAATTTTTTAATTTCTTCTTTTTTAACCAAACCTTCAGATTGACTCTCAGATACTGAACCTAGGAGAGCCCCAACTTCTACTACTGAGCCATCTTTTGAATTTATTTCAGTTAAAACACCTTTAATAGGTGATGGCACTTCAAGATTAACTTTATCTGTTTCAAGTTCTACAATTGGCTCATCCGCTTCAACTATGTCACCAGTATTTTTTAACCATTTAGCAACCGTTGCCTCTGTAATACTCTCTCCAAGAGCAGGAACTACAATTTTTTCATTCATTTCTAATTATTCAAAAACCTTGTTAATTATTTCTTGTTGTTGAGAAATGTGCCTCTTCGCATATCCAGTTGCTGGGGATGCATCAGGGCTTCTTCCTATATAATAAATTTCGTTATTATTAGCCTTAATAGTATCTAATGTCCATTGGATATAATCTCTAACCGAGAACCAAGCACCCATGTTTTTTGGTTCTTCCTGACACCAGAAAAATTTAGCATTTTTTGCAAATGGTTTTAGCTCATTTACTAATGCTTTTGCAGGAAATGGATAAAGTTGCTCTATTCTAAACAATATTACATCATCTTTTTTAAGTTTTTCTCTAGCATCTAGTAGATCAAAATAAACCTTACCTGAACATAAAATAACTTTTTTAATTTTTGAGCTATCTTTCAATTGAATAAAACCTTTTGATTTTGGATCAATTGCATGGTCCCATAATATTCTATGAAAAGAATTTTTCTTACTAAAATCTTCAAGATTAGAAATACAATATTTATTTCTTAATAAAGATTTAGGTGTCATCATAACTAGAGGTTTTCTAAAATCTCTATGCATCTGTCTTCTTAAAGCATGAAAATAATTTGCAGGCGTTGTGCAGTTCATGACTTGCATATTATCATTCGAGCATAATTGTAAAAATCTCTCTAATCTTGCTGATGAATGTTCTGGCCCTTGACCTTCATATCCGTGAGGTAACAACATAACAATTCCAGAAGCTCTTTTCCACTTTCTCTCCCCTGATGCAATAAATTGATCAATTACAACTTGTGCACCATTTGCAAAATCTCCAAACTGTGCTTCCCAAATTGTAAGCGTATTTGGCTCCACTAAACTATATCCATATTCAAAACCTAAAACAGCTAATTCTGACAAAAAGCTATCAACTACTTCAAATTGTTTTTGATTTTTAGAAATATTATTTAAAGGAACATAGCGGCTATTATCTTTTTGATTTCTTAATACTGAATGTCTTTGACTAAATGTTCCTCTTCCTGAGTCTTGGCCGACTAATCTAACCGGGTATCCTTCCTCTAATAATGATCCAAAAGCTAAAGACTCAGCTGTAGACCAATCTATATTAGATCCATTTTTAACTGTTTCTTTCCTAGCATTTAATATTTTAACAATTGTTTTGTGTAATTCTAATTCTTTAGTTGATGAGTTTATTTTCTCTGAAATTTCAAAAAGTTTATTTGTATCAGCACCTGTGACACCTCTTTTATCTTTTCCTTTTTCAGGTTTATATGCTGACCATGTGCCTTCAAACCATGCAATTTTAGGTTTATAATCTTTTGCATTTTTAAACTGATCATCAAGCAAATCTTTAAATTTTTTAATAGCCTTTTTTAAATCTTCATTAGAAATTGTTCTTTTATCTATTAAGTTTTTTCCATAAACTTTCACTGGTGAGGGATGGGATCTAATTTTTTCGTACATCAATGGTTGAGTAAATGATGGTTCGTCACCTTCGTTATGACCAAATCGTCTGTAGCAAATTAGATCAACAACTACATCTCTATTAAATTTCAATCTAAATTCTGTTGCAATTCTAGCCGCATAAACAACAGCTTCTGGATCATCTCCATTAACATGAATAATTGGTGCATCAACCATTTTAGCAACATCTGATGGATATGGAGAAGAACGTGCAAATCTTGGACTTGTTGTAAATCCTATTTGGTTGTTAACTATAATATGGATTGTTCCACCAGTATTATGCCCAGGCAGACCTGACATAGCAAAACATTCAGCTACAACACCTTGTCCAGCGAAAGCCGCATCACCATGAATTAAAATTGGAATTACTTTATTTCTTTCTTTGTCTTTATGAAAAAATTGTTTTGCTCTAGTTTGACCCAGAACGACTGGATTAACAGCTTCTAAATGTGAAGGATTATCAGTTAAACTTACATGAACAGAGTTTCCATCAAACTCTCTATTAGAGGATGCTCCTAAATGATACTTAACATCACCCGCGCCATCTTCTAAGGAAGCTTCAAACTCACCTGCAAATTCATTAAATATTCTTTTGTAAGATTTCTGTAAAACGTTTGCTAAAACATTTAATCTTCCTCGATGAGACATTCCTATCTTAACTTCTTTCACTTTAGACTGGCCACTTATTTTAATTATCTGCTCTAAAGCAGGTATCAAGCTTTCTCCACCGTCTAAACCAAATCTTTTTGTACCCACATATTTAGTTGCTAAAAATTTTTCAAAACCTTCAGCTTGGATTAATTTATTTAAAATAGCTTCCTTACCATTTTTAGTAAATTGAAGAGCATTATCATCTTTTTCAATTCTGTCTCTAAACCACTTTCTTTCTGTTGGATTTGAAATATGCATATACTCATAACCTATGGGCCCACAATAAGTTTTTTTTAGAAATTTTAATATCTCTTTTATATTTGCATGCTCTCTATTTATTATTCCATTAAGAAAAATTTTTTTGTTGTAATTTTCTTTTTTAAAACCGTAAAACTCAGGGTGTAATTCGTCTAAATATTCTGACACTCTCATATTTAATGGATCAAGATTAGCTAATAAATGACCTCTTAATCTATAAGCACGAATAAGTGATACTGCACTTATAGAATCTTTATTAGAGTTTGCTAACAACTGATAATTAAATTTTGCAGATCCATCTATTTCATCGTTTTCATGATTATTTTCATTTTTATCAATTTTTTTTTGAAGCTCATCTATGTCAATTTTTGATTTTGAGGGTCCCCAAGATGGACCCCTAATTTCTTGAACAATAATGTTTAATTCTTCTCCTATACTTTCAAAATAATTGAGCCAGCTTTCTGGTAAATCTTTATCCTTATTGATAAATTTCAAATACATTTGCTCAATGAAAGCACTATTGGATTTGCTTAGAAATGAAGTTTTTTCGAATTCAAGATTATTTGATGATGACATCTCTTTTTTTAATATAGTCTTATGATAATTTTTTTCAATTAGACAGTTTATTAAATAAAGTTTTTCCAATTATTGATGGTGATTTAGCAACAGTAATTCCAGATTCTTCCATCTTTTTAATTTTATCTTCAGCTCCACCCTTTCCACCTGAGATAATAGCACCAGCATGGCCCATTCTCCTACCCTTAGGGGCTGTTACACCTGCAATAAATCCAACTATCGGTTTCTTAATTGTATGGTTTTTAACAAAATCTGCTGCTTCTTCCTCTGCTGTTCCTCCAATTTCTCCAATCATCAAAATAGACTCGGTCTCATCATCATTTAAAAATAAATCCAAACAATCAATAAAGTTCGTTCCGTTAATTGGATCTCCACCTATACCAATGCATGTTGACTGACCTAAACCGTTTTCAGTTGTTTGTGCGACTGCCTCGTAAGTAAGTGTTCCAGACCTTGACACAATTCCAACTGATCCTCTTTTATGAATATTTCCTGGCATAATTCCAATTTTGCATTCATCAGGTGTAATTATTCCTGGACAATTTGGTCCTATCAATCTACTTTTAGATCCATTTAATTTTTGTCTTACTTTAAGCATATCCTGGACTGGGATACCTTCAGTAATGCAAACAATTAATTTTACAGATGCATCAATCGCTTCGATAATTGCAGCAGCAGCAAATTTAGCAGGTACATAAATCATTGTTGCATCTGCCCCAACACTATCTTTTGCTTCGATAACACTATTAAAAACAGGTCTATCTAAGTGTTTTTGACCACCTTTTTTTGGAGTTACTCCTCCAACTAAATTTGTTCCATATCTTATTGCTTGTTCAGAATGAAAAGTTCCATGTGCACCTGTAAAACCTTGGCAAATTACTTTCGTATTTTTGTTTACTAAAACAGACACGTTATTTTATTGCCTCAACAATTTTTTTTGCTGCATCGTCTAAATTTTCAGCAGATATCAATTTTAATCCTGAGTTATCTAATATTTCTTTTCCCTCTTTAAAATTTGTTCCTGCAAGTCTAACTACTAGTGGAACACTAATGTTTATTTCTTTTGCTGCATCAACGACACCTTGTGCAAGAACATCACATCTCATTATTCCGCCAAAAATATTAACTAAAATTCCTTTAACGTTTTTATCTAATAAAATTATCTTTAAAGCTGCTGAAACTTTTTCTTTTGAAGCACCACCACCAACATCTAAAAAATTAGCTGGCTCTTTTCCATATAATTTTATTATATCCATAGTTGCCATTGCTAACCCTGCTCCATTAACCATACAGCCAATACTTCCATCTAATTTTATATAAGCTAGATCGTGCTTGCTGGCTTCTATTTCAGTTGGATCTTCTTCATTTAAATCTCTTAACTCAACAATCTCAGGATGTCTAAATAAAGCATTTGAATCAAAGTTTACTTTTGCATCTAAACAAATTACTTTTTCTTCTTTAGTTAAGATTAATGGATTAACCTCAACCATATTTGCATCTGTACTTATAAACATTTGATAAATTGATTTTATTAGCGAAATTCCTTGTGTTTTTGCACTATCATTTAAGTTGAAAATATTAATTATCTCCTCACAATCTTTGTCAGAAATTTCATTACCAATATCAACTTTAGTTGTTATGATTTTCTCAGGCGAGTTACTTGCTACTTCTTCAATATCCATTCCACCCTGGTCACTAGATATAAAAGCTATTTTAGAACTAGCTCTATCGACTAAACAAGACAAATAAAACTCTTTATCAATATTTGATGATTCTTCTACATATAGTCTTTTTACTTCTCTTCCTTCAGGACCTGTTTGATGAGTAACTAAGATTTTTCCCATCATCTCTTTTGCTGCCTCACTTAAATCTTCAATAGTATCTAATATTTTTACTC
Source organism: uncultured Pelagibacteraceae bacterium (assembly GCA_902515485.1). Lineage (GTDB taxonomy): Bacteria > Pseudomonadota > Alphaproteobacteria > Pelagibacterales > Pelagibacteraceae > Pelagibacter. Next base: position 35,353 of record CABXUR010000005.1, read on the forward strand.
CCCCTGCTTTTCCTCTTCCACCTGCATGGATTTGGGCTTTTAAAACATATTTTTTTGTATTAAGTGATTTTGCTTTTTCAACCAGATCATCAACTGTAAGACCAAATACTCCTTCTGGTACAACTGCCCCATATTTTTTTAAGATTTGTTTTGCTTGATGCTCGTGTATGTTCATTATTATTTAGAAAGATCAGGATCTATTTTAGATGCTGCTTCCCAAAGTGCTTTCACTGCATCAATAGAGTGCATGAATTCTTTTTTTTCTTTTTCGTCTAAGTCAATTTCTTCTATCTTTTCTACACCATTTTTTCCAATTATGACTGGAACACCCGCATAAACATCGTTTACAGTATATTCACCATTTAATTGAATAGCACATGGTAATAATTTTTTTTCATCATTTAAATAAGCTTCTGCCATTTGCACTCCTGATGCAGCAGGTGCATAAAATGCTGATCCTTTTTCAAGATATTTAACTATTTCAGCTCCACCATCTCTAGTTCTCTGATTTATTTCTTCTAATCTTTCTTGAGAAATTTTTCCCTCTTTTACTAAATCAAGCAAAGGTTTTCCCGAAACCTTTGTAAATCTAGGCATTGGTACCATCGTATCTCCATGTCCACCCATTACCATAGCGTCTATGTCTTTTACTGGAACGTTTAATTCTAAAGAAAGAAATAATTTAAATCTTGAGCTATCTAAAATTCCAGCCATCCCAACAACTTTATTTGCTGGTAAACCTGAAAATTTTTGAAATGCCATTACCATTACATCTAATGGATTGGTAATACATATAACAAAAGCATTAGGAGCATTTTGTTTAATGCCCTCTGCTACTTGTTTAATAATCTTTAGGTTAATCCCTAATAAGTCATCTCTGCTCATGCCTGGTTTTCTAGGAACACCAGCAGTAATTATAATTACATCTGAGTCTTTAATATCTTTATAATCATCTGTACCTAAAAATTTAACATTAAAACCATCAACTGACGAAGATTGTGCAATATCAAGCGCTTTTCCTTTCGCTATTCCGCTTGCTACATCGAACAAAACTACTTCATTTACCAATTCTTTTGTTCCAATTAAATGTGCTAAAGTTCCACCTATTTGGCCCGCACCGATTAAAGATATTTTGCTCATTTTTTTTCCTTATTTCATTGTTGGCATTACAAATTCCGCATTTGAACGAATACCTGATGGCCATCTTGAGGTTACTGTTTTTAATTTTGTATAAAATTTAATTCCTTCCATACCATGCATTGCACTATCTCCAAATAAAGACCTTTTCCATCCTCCAAAGCTATGAAACGCCATTGGAACTGGGATTGGAACATTAATACCAACCATACCTACTTGTATCTTGCTTGCAAAAGTTCTGCCTGCATCTCCATCTCTAGTATAAATACTTACACCATTTCCATACTCATGATCATTAATCAATTTAGCTGCTTCCTCAAAAGTTTTTACTCTAACTACTGATAAAACAGGACCAAATATTTCCTCTTTGTAAATTCTCATTTCTTTTGAAACATGATCAAATAAACATCCACCGATATAGAATCCATTTTCATAACCTTGAAGTTTTAAATTTCTTCCATCTACAACTAGTTTTGCTCCTTCGTCAACACCAAGGTCCACATAACTTTTCACTTTTTCTAAATGCTCTTTAGTTATCAAAGGTCCCATTTCAGATGTTTTATCCATTCCTGGGCCAACTTTTAAAGCTTCAGCTTTTTTTGATAGCCTTGATACTAATTCATCACCTATATCTCCAACCGCAACAGCAACTGATTGAGCCATACATCTTTCACCAGCAGAACCATATGCTGCGCCCATCAAACCATTTACAGCACCATCTAAATCGCAGTCAGGCATAACTACTAAATGATTTTTAGCTCCACCTAAAGCTTGGACTCTTTTTTCATTTTTAGCTGAATTTTCGTAAATATATTTAGCAATAGGTGTTGAGCCTACAAAACTTACTGCTTTTATATCTTTATTTTCTAAAATCGCATCAACAGACTCTTTATCACCATTAACAACGTTAAACACTCCATCTGGAAGTCCTGCTTCTTTTAAAAGTTCTGCTAACTTAATAGCACATGAAGGATCTTTTTCTGATGGTTTAAGTATGAATGTATTTCCACATGCTATGGCAAGTGGGAACATCCACATTGGTACCATTGCTGGAAAGTTAAAAGGTGTTATTCCGGCCACAACACCTAATGGCTGTCTCATTGACCAACTATCTACATTTGTTCCAACATTTTCTGAAAATTCACCCTTTAATAAATGAGGAATTCCACACGCAAACTCAACGACCTCTAGTCCTCTAGTTAATGAACCTTGAGCATCTTCATAAACTTTACCATGTTCAGAAACAATTAATCTTGTGAGCTCATCAGAGTTTTTTTCAATTAATTCTTTAAATTTAAACATTACTCTTGCTCTTTGAAGAGATGGTTTTAATGACCAAGTTTCAAAAGCTTTTTTTGCAACTTCAACTGCTTGATCTAGATCTGATTTTGAAGCAAGTCTTACTGCTGACTCTTGCTCTCCAGTTGCTGGATTATAGACTTTACCTTTTTTATCTGATGAACCAGGAATAATTTTTCCACCTACAAAGTGTTCTATTAATCTCATGAATACGGTCTTTTAAATCAAAATTTCTTGTTAGTCTATTTAAACATTAGCTACAGCAATCATTTTTTTAATTTCTGCAATTGCTTTTGCTGGATTCAAGCCTTTTGGACAAGCACTTGTACAGTTGAGGATAGTATGACATCTATAAAGTTTTAATTCATCAGCAACCTTCTTTAATCTAGCTTTTCTTTCCTCATCTCTGCTATCAACAATCCACCTATATGCTTGAAGCAAAACTGCGGGACCTAAATATTTATCTCCATTCCACCAATAACTTGGGCAAGATGTTGAACAGCACGCGCACATTATGCATTCATATGCACCATCAAGTTTTGCTCTTTCTTCTTTTGATTGGAAAATTTCATTTGTATCCTTTGTTGAATTATTTTTTAACCAAGGTTCAATTGATTGATATTGTTTATAAAGACCATCAAGATCTCCAATTAAATCTCTCTTAACCTTTAAGTGCGGTAGTGGATAAATATCTATATCACCATCTATTTCAGCATGTGGTGTTGTACAAGCAAGACCATTTTTACCACCCATATTCATCGCACAAGATCCACAAACTCCATGTGCACAAGATCTTCTATAGGCTAATGTTGGATCAATTTCATTTTTAATTTTATTTAAAATATCTAAAACTTTTGAAGGACAATTATCCATATCAACTTCATATGTATCAATTCTAGGATTTTCTTCTGTAGAAGGATCCCATCTATAAACATTTACTTTTCTAATATTTTTTGATCCAGTTTTATCTTGATAATATTTACCTTTAATTACTTCAGAATTTTTAGGTAAATTTATTTGAACCATTAATACACTCTTTCTTGTGGTGGAAAGTATTGTACTTCATTAGTTAAAGTAGATTTGTGTACTTCTCTATAACTTATTTTTGTATTCTTACCATCACACCAAGCTAGTGTATGTTGCATAAATTTTTCATCATCTCTTTTTGGATAATCATCTCTTGCGTGAGCTCCTCTACTTTCTTTTCTGTGGTAGGCAGAATCAACTGTAGCTACAGCTTGTCTAATCAAATTATCAAACTCTAAAGTTTCTACTAAATCTGTGTTAAATACTAACGATCTATCTTTGACTGAAATAGAGTCCATTCCATCATAAGTTTTTCTGATTTCATCAACACCTTCTTTAAGATTTTTTTCAGTTCTAAAAACTGCACATTTTGATTGCATTGTTTTTTGCATAGCAAGTCTTAGATCTGCTGTACTGTTTTCACCTTTTGCATTTCTAAGTTTATCAAACCTATCCAAACATTTTTGAGTTTCAGTTTCTCCAATTTTCTCATGTGGAGTTCCTGGTTTTACTAATTCAGCTGCTCTTTTTGCTGCTGCTCTTCCAAATACAACTAAATCAATTAAAGAATTAGATCCTAATCTATTGGCTCCATGAACGGAAACACACGCAGCTTCTCCAATTGCCATCAATCCAGGAACAGTTTTTTCAGAACCATTCACTGTCATAACCTCTCCTTTATAATTTGTTGGAATACCACCCATATTGTAGTGAACAGTAGGCACTACAGGAATTGGTTCTTTAGTTACATCTACATTTGCAAATAATCTGGCAGCATCAGTAATTCCTGGCAATCTGCTTTCAATGATTTCTTTATCTAAATGACTTAAGTTCAAATGAACATGATCTTGATCTTTACCAACTCCTCTTCCTTCATTAATTTCAATTGACATTGATCTACTTACTACATCTCTCGATGCTAAATCTTTTGCACTTGGAGCATATCTCTCCATGAACCTTTCACCTTTTGAATTTGTAAGGTAGCCACCTTCTCCTCTGGCACCTTCTGTTATTAAAGTACCGTGACCATATATTCCTGTTGGATGAAATTGTACAAACTCCATATCTTGTAATGGAAGTCCAGCTCTTAAAACCATAGCATTACCATCGCCCGTACACGTATGTGCAGAAGTTGCTGAGTAATAAACTTTTCCATACCCACCAGTAGCAATAATTACTGAATGCGCCCTAAATCTATGAATTGTTCCATCATTTAAATTCCAGGCGATTAATCCTTTGCACTCACCATCTTTCATTAATAAATCCAGTGCAAAATATTCTATAAAAAATTCTGTATTGTGTTTTAAAGCTTGTCCATAAAGAGTATGTAGAATTGCATGACCTGTTCTATCAGCGGCAGCACAAGTTCTTTGTACTATCCCATTACCATAATTTTTTGTCATTCCTCCAAATGGTCTTTGATAAATCTTTCCTTCTTCTGTTCGACTAAAAGGCACACCATATTTTTCTAGTTCAATTACTGCTTTGGGTGCTTCTTTACATAAGTACTCAATGCTATCTTGATCACCTAACCAATCTGCACCTTTGACAGTATCATACATATGCCATCGCCAATCATCTTCTCCCATGTTTCCAAGAGCAGCTGAAATACCTCCTTGTGCTGCAGATGTATGGCTTCTTGTTGGAAAAACTTTTGAGATACACGCAGTTTTTAAACCAGCCTCACTTAAGCCAACAGCAGCCCTTAGGCCTGATCCTCCAGCACCTAATACTACAACGTCATATTCGTGATCTATAATTTTATAAGCACTCATTAATTTAGATTAAATAAAAATATAATTGTTAATAATGGAATAACTATAGCAGATAAAAATAATAGTCTGTTTGCGACATTTTTGATTTTATGATCACCAATATAGTCTTCAAATACCTCACTTATACTAAGTGCTGAAAAAAAATATGCAAAAACTATAAATAAGCTAAATAAAAATTTACTAGTTGGATTTGTAAAAAATTTTAAAACTTCTAAATAATTTTGATTATAAATTGCAATAAAATTTAAAATAAACCAAATCATTAAAGGTAACAAAATGATTGATGAGATTTTTAAGAAAATCCATTTTTTTGTAGCTAAATTCATTTAAATAAAATTTTTCCCTATTAAATAAATTAAAATAGTCAAGGCAACAGAGCCAAAAATAACAGCTATTCCTGTTATTCGAGTTGTTTTTAATTCAAATCCATAACCCATGTCCATTATCAGATGTCTAATTTCACTAAGAATTTGAAAACTAAATGACCAAGCTAAACCAATAGCAAAAAGCTTTCCTAATAAAGAATTAAAAAATAAATTTATGATACTATAACTTGAGTCTCCTAAAATTAACATTGATGCCCAAATACAAATTAATGTTATTGCTATAATATTAATTATGCCAGTTATTCTATGAGAGATAGAAACTAAAGATGAAATATGCCATCTATAGATTTGTATATGTGGAGATAATGGGCTTTTATTTTCCATAAAAGTTATTTTTAATTAATTTTTCTGCTATCTCAACTGCATTTAAAGCTGCGCCTCTTAAAAGGTTATCTGAAACAATCCACATATTTAATCCATTATTTAAAGTTTTGTCTTCTCTTATTCTTGAAATAAAAGTTTCATCTCTTCCTTCAGCTTCTAATGGAGTTATATAACCTCCATCTAATCTTTCATCTACTACTTTACAACCTTCAAAATCATCAAGAGCCTCTCTCACTTTTTCTAATGTGAAAGGTTTTTCTAATTCAATATTAACTGACTCTGAATGAGAAACTAAAACAGGAAGTCTAACACAGGTAGCTGTTAATTTTATTTTGCTGTCTAAAATCTTTTTTGTCTCATTAGTCATTTTGAGTTCTTCTTTTGTGTAACCATCATCTGAAAAAACATCAATATGAGGAATTGCATTAAATGCAATTTGCTTTGTAAAATTTTTAGATTCAACTTTTTTTTGATTTAAAGATAATCTTGTCTGATCAATAAGTTCATCCATTGGTGCTTTACCACCGCCTGAAACTGATTGATAAGTCGACACAACTATCCTTTTAATTGTAAATAAGTCATGTAACGGTTTAAGCGCAATTACTAATTGTGCAGTAGAACAGTTTGGGTTTGCAATAATATTTTTTTTTATATTGTTTAAATGATCTGAATTAACTTGAGGTACTATTAAAGGAACATCTGGATCCATTCTATAAAAGCTGGAATTATCTATTACTAAAGAATGTTCGGCAGCTTTTTCAGCAAATTTTTCTGAAATTTTTCCTCCAGCTGCAAAAAAAGTTATTTTTGCTTTAGAAAAATCAAAAGTTTCAAGATTTAAAACTTCATGTTCGTTACCAAGAAAATTTATCTTAGAACCTGCACTTCTAGAAGACGCTAACAAGTATAAATTATCAATTGAAAGCTCTTTCTTTTCAAGAACTTCAAGTATTTTTCTACCCACATTACCAGTGGCACCAACGATCGCTATATTCATGATTATGTTAAAACTTATACTAAATGAAGGGTAAATCGCAAATATTTCCTAAATGAATTTTTTCATTTATCTCAATTTTAAATGAATTCTTTGAATTCCAATAAGGTTTATTGATCATTGCTATACCAATAACTTTTTTAAATGTTGGAGAGTAAGTAGCCGACCTTACAAAGCCAACGATATTATTATCATCGTCAAAAAGAGTTTTTTCACAATACATATCAATTTGATTATGATCAATTTTAACTCCCATTAATTTTCTTGTCACACCTTGATTTCTAATTTTTTTTAATCTTTCTTTTCCTAAAAATTCTACTTCACTATCTAAATTAGTATATTTTTCAAAATTTGCTTCGAAAGGATTGTCTCTATTATCAAAATCATTTCCATATGAAAGAAGTGCACCTTCAATCCTTTCAATCAGATTTGGACATCCTGGTTTTACATTAAATTCCAAACCAGCTTCAAATAAATAATCATAAAGATCTTTTCCTGCCTCAGCATTTTCAACATAAATTTCAAAACCACCTTGCTTTGACCATCCTGATCGAGCGATAAAATGTTTCACTCCTTTAAATTCAAAATAATCAAAATTAAAAAATTTTAACTGACATATTTTTTCTCCAAAAACTTTTGACATTAATTGATCTGAAAGAGGACCTTGAACAGCTAAAATATTTACATCAGGTTCTTTTATATCAACATCAAATTTATTGCCTGAAGCAAGTCCTTTTGCAAAAAAAATAACATCAGAATCAGCAATAGATAACCACCATCTATCTTCGGCTAATTTATTAATAATAGGGTCATTAACTAAATTTCCTTGTCCATCAATTATGGGGGCATAGTAACATTTGCCAACCTTAGATTTGGAAAGATCTCTACACGTCATCAATTGAACTAACTGAGCAGAATCTTTTCCTGATATCTCAACTTGCCTTTCAGCAGCAACATCCCATACTTGAACAAATTCTTTTAAATGATGATAATCAACCTCTGCTGAAACAAATGAAGCGGGCAGCAACATATGGTTGTATACAGTGTAAGAGCTTACTCCTTGTCTTTCAATTCTATCTGTATAAGGAGTACTTCTTAGTCTTCTTGACTTAGCTATTGGAAAGTTTTTCATTTTTTTAAAAATTCTAGGACCTTCTCTCTCATTTCGAAAGCTTTTTCAATCATAATCATATGTCCACAATCATTTATCACATAGGTAATAGAATTATTAATCAAATTCGCAAATTTTTTTCCAAATTCTAAATTACACATCTTGTCATCTGACCCTAAAATAAACATTGTGGGACAATCTATTTCCTTTGCTGCATTTGAACCGTTGACATAATTATTACAAGCAACAAGATCGACCGCTAATATTTCACTTATATCTCTTGGAGATTGGATAATCTTTTCGATTGGATTACCTCCTATGAATTTTTTAGAGTCTTTAAATCCCCATTTCATCATTAGTTTAACAGCATCAGAATCACCATTTTTTGCAAGATCTATAAGATCTTGATTAACTGGCATTCGATATGACCCTCCAATAAAAACTAACTTTTTGAGCCTATTTTTGTATTTATGAGCATATTCTAATATTTCTAAACATCCTTGGGAGTGGCCGATAAGTGTTACTGTTTTCAAATCTAGTTCTACTAGTACACTTTCTATCCAATCAGCAATTTTTTCAATTGTATCTAAGCAAGGTCCATCTGAATTACCATGACCAGGTAAATCAAGTGATAAAACATTAAATTTTTTATTTGAAAAAAATTGTTCAGCTAAAGACCACACAATGTGTGAAAGGCCGCTTCCATGAAGAAATATTATAGTATCCTTTTTACTATCAATACCCTGTCCAGCATCCGATGCATGAACATTTTTATTTTCTATTTGAAAAATCAAAAAGTTACCTAGAATTGTTTTCTTAATTCAAATTTTTGAATTTTGCCTGTGGATGTCTTTGGTAACTCACAAAAAATTACTTGTTTAGGTACTTTGAATCCTGCCAATGTTTCTTTACAAAAATCAATTAATTCTTTTTCTGTAGTAGGCTTATCAGAAATCATTTCAATAAAAGCACAAGGAACTTCTCCCCATTTTTCGTCTGGTTTAGCAACTACTGCTGCAATAGAAACTGAGGGGTGTTTTGAGAGCGTATTTTCTATCTCAATTGAAGATATATTTTCACCTCCCGAAATAATTATATCTTTTGACCTATCCTGTATTTTAACGTACCCATCTGGATGCATAACTGCTAGGTCTCCAGAGTGAAACCAGCCACCAGCCATTGCTTTGTCTGTTGCCTCTTTATCTTTAAAATATCCTTTCATAACTACATTTCCTCTTATCATAATTTCACCAATGGTTTTTCCATCACTTGGTACTTCTTTCATAGTTTCAGGATCCATAACTGTTACACCTTCTGTATTTGGATATCTCACACCTTGTCTTGCCTTAATTTCATTTTGTTTATCTTCATCATATGCATTCCACTCATCATTCCATGCACATTGAGTAACATGGCCGTATGTTTCTGTTAAACCGTAAACATGCATTACTTCAAATCCTAAATCTTTCATTTTTTTAAAAATTATACTTGGTGGAGGAGCCCCAGCGGTTAAAACATGAACTTTTTGTTTTAATTTTTTTCTATCGCTCTCAGGTGCTCCAGTGATCATATTTAATACAATTGGTGCTCCACCAAAATGGGTCACATTGTATTTGTCGATTAATGCAAAAACTTTTTTAACATCTATATTCCTTAAACAAATAGTTCTTCCATTCAGCATTGCAATTGTCCAAGGATAACACCAGCCATTACAATGAAACATTGGAACTATAGTCAAAAAATTTAATCTATTGGGCATATTCCAAGCAACTGCACTACCTGTTGACATTAAATATGAACCTCTATGGTGATAAACAACTCCTTTAGGATTTCCTGTAGTTCCTGAAGTATAACTTAATGATATTGCCTGCCATTCATCATCTGGCATTTTATAAAGATAATTTTCATCACCTGTGTTTAGAAAACTTTCGTACTCTAAATCACCAATTTTTTCTAATTTAGACTGATCAGCATGTTTGTCATTTATATCTATTACAATAATTTTTTTGTCTAAAATTTTTAATGCTTTTTTTACCTCCACATGCAGTTGTCTATCTACAACTAAAACTTTTGCCTCACTATGATCTAAAATATAAGCAATTGTATTGGCGTCTAGTCTAATATTTATTGTATTCAATACCCCGCCAGCCATCGGAATTGAGTAATGTGCTTCAAAAATTTCTGGTGTATTAAAAGCTAAAAAAGAAACTGTGTCTCCTTTTTTAATACCAATTTTTTCCAAGGCACTGGCAAACTTAGTGGTTCGTTTATAAACTTCGCTCCAAGTATAACTTCTATCTTCATAAACTATAGCCTCATAGTTAGGATAAACATCTTTAGCTCTCTCTAAAAATGTTAGTGGAGTAAGAGGTACATAATTTGCAGAATTTTTATCTAGGTTTGTATCATAACTACTCATAACTAATTAAATTTGAAATTCATTATATTCGAACTACCAGATATCGCTGTTTTATAGTGATGTTCGGCTCTTGGTAACACCTTATCAAAGAAAAATTTTGCAGTATTGATTTTATCTTCATAGAAATCTTTATTTGTATCATAATCATTAAAACTAACTTCTAAAATCTTTATCCAAGAGTAAGCTAATGAAACAAAACCAAGTGTTTTTAAATAATCATTTGCTGCTGCGCTAACATCGTCTTTTTCCTCTTTACTCTTATCATTAATCCAATCAGTAAATTTTGATAAAATATCAAGATAGTAGTTTAATTCTTTTGAAAAGATTTTGACCTTTTCATTTTTACTTTCACTCTCTGTCTTAATCATATTTAAAAAATTACCAATTATGTTTCCGTTTTTATTTGATAGTTTTCTAAATACTAAATCTGCTGCTTGAACTGAATTTGTTCCTTCATAAATTGGTGTAATTCTATTATCACGATATAGTTGTTCAATACCCTGATCTTTTGTAAAGCCATATCCACCATGAATTTGCATAGCATCGCTCGTAATTTCTGTTGCTAAGTCAGTAAATAAGGATTTTACTACTGGTGTCATCAATGAAACATAATCTGAAGCCTCTTGTTTAATTTTTTCATCTGGATGATTAAGGCTAACCTCTGTTTGCTGAGAAAGCCAAAAACATAAAGCTCTTTCGCCTTCAATAATAGATTTCATATTTAACAGAGATTTTCTTATATCTGCATGCTCAATAATAAAGTCTGCACCATTAGTTGATTTTGAATTGTTTGTTTTGCCTTGTTTTCTTTCTTTGGCATAACTAAGTGAATTTTGATATGCTATTTCTGAGATTCCTAATCCTTGAACTCCAACTATTATTCTTTCTAAGTTCATCATGGTAAACATTTGGCTTAAACCCTTATTTTTTGGTCCAATCATATAACCGACGGCATCATCAAAATTTAATACACAAGTTGCAGAACCTTTGATTCCCATTTTATGCTCTACAGATCCAGTACTTACACCATTTCTAGGGCCAATAGTGCCATCTTCATTTACTATAAATTTTGGAACAAGAAACAAACTAATCCCTTTAGTTCCAGGAGGTGAGTCCGAAGCTCTTGCAATTACTAAATGAATAATATTTTCTGTAAGATCTTGATCACCTGAAGTTATAAATATTTTTTGTCCACTAATCTTATAAGTGCCGTTAGATTGTTCTACAGCTTTTGTCTTTAACATTCCTAAATCTGTTCCGCAAACTGGTTCCGTTAAGCACATTGTTCCACTCCATTTACCCTCAACCATTTTTGGAAGATATTTATCTTTCATATCTTCGGCTGCATGTCTTAAAATACAATTATAAGCGCCTATAGTTAGTTCACTATAAAGTTTAAATGAAAGAGAAGTTGCAGATAACATTTCATCAAAAAATGCACTTACTGTTTTAGGCATGCCTTGACCACCATATTTAGGGTCACACGATAAAGATACCCACCCATCTTCAATATATTTGTTATATGCCTCTTTGTAACCTGGGGGTGTTCTAACAACTCCATTTTCTAACTTAGCGGGATTTTCATCTCCAGCTACTGCTAATGGTAATATAAGATTTTGATTTATTTTTGCTGCTTCATCTAAAATATCTTTTACTAAATCTAGACTAACTTCGTTATATTTTTCTAATTCATTGTAATTTTTGTTATCTCTTAATTTTTCATACAGAAAGAGCATGTCTTCTACTGGAGCAGTATAATTTGGCATTCTGGGACCTTAGAATAATTCTAGAATTATTGCAATTTTGAAATTATCGCATCACCCATCGCTGATGTTGAGGTCTCTTTCATTCCCTCCGATAATATATCTTTAGTTCTTAAACCATCATTTAGCACTGCTTGAACGGCTTTTTCTAGACTATCAGCTTCGCTATCAAGATCTAAGGAATATTTTAATGCCATTGCAAAACTTAATATTGATGCAATTGGATTAGCGACTCCTTTACCTGCGATATCTGGCGCTGAACCATGGATAGGTTCATACATTGCTCTCATTTCTCCATCCTTATTTTTTGCACCTAATGATGCGGATGGGAGAAGTCCTAAAGATCCTGTTAACATTGATGCTTGATCTGAAAGCATATCACCAAACAAATTATCAGTCACTATAACGTCAAATTGTTTTGGATTTCTTAAAAGTTGCATTGCACAATTATCTGCAAGCATATGGCTTAGCTCTACATCTTTATATTCTTTTTCGTGAAGTTCTTGGACTTCTTCTTTCCAAAGTTGACCTGCTTCCATTACATTTGATTTTTCACACGAGGTTACTTTGTTAGATCTTTTTTTTGCTAAATCAAAAGCAATTCTAGCTACTCTAGTAATTTCACTGGTCGTATATGTGTGTGTATTTATTCCTTTTCTTTCACCGTTATCTATAGGTTTAATTCCTCTTGGTTCACCAAAATAAATTCCACCTGTCAACTCTCTAACAATCATTATATCTAAGCCTGATACAATTTCAGGCTTTAGAGTTGATGCGTCAACTAATTGCTCAAAACATATTGCGGGTCTTAAATTTGCAAATAATTTTAATTCTTTTCTAAGCTTTAATAGTGCTCTTTCGGGTTTTTTTGAAAATTCAATATCATCCCACTTAGGTCCTCCAACAGCTCCCAACATTATCACTTCACTTTCAAGAGCTTTATAAAAAACCTCATCAGTTATCGGAGTTCCATGTTTGTCATATGAACAGCCGCCAACAAGAGCCTCATCTATTTCAAAATCTAAAGATTTTTTATCATTAAACCAATTAATAATTTTTTTAACTTCATTAATAACTTCAGGACCTATTCCATCACCTGGTAATAAAAGTATTTTTCTTTTTTTTACTTTAATCATTAAAAATCCATGGTTTCTTATTTTTTAAGCTTGATTCAAAATTTTCAATTTTATCTGATTTCTTTAATGAAAGAGCAATATCATCTAGACCTTCAAGTAAGCATTTTTTTTTAAATGGATCTACTTGAAATTTAATTTCATTATTTCCATAAACTATTTTCTCTTCATTTAAATCAACAGAGATTTCTTCTTTTCTGTTTGCATATTCTGACAATTCTTTAATTTTTTCTTCCTCTAAAATTATCGGTAAAATTCCATTTTTAAAACAATTACTAAAAAAAATATCTGCATAACTAGAACTAATAACGCAAGTTATTCCAAAATCTAATAATGCCCATGGTGCATGCTCTCTTGAAGATCCACATCCAAAATTTTTACCAGTAATTAAGATTTTTGAGTTATTATAGGGATTTTGGTTTAAAACAAAATCACCAATTTCTTTGCCTTGGTTATCATATCTCATTTCAAAAAATAAATTTTTTCCTAAACCAGTTCTTTTGATAGTTTTTAAAAATTGTTTTGGAATAATCATATCTGTATCAATATTTACTATTGGTAAATACGCAGGTATTCCTTTTAATGAATTAAATTTTTTCATTTAATTTTGATACTTTCTAACATCATCTAAACTTCCAGATATTGCTGCAGCAGCAGCCATACCAGGGCTTACTAAATGAGTTCTTCCGCCTCTTCCTTGTCTTCCCTCAAAATTTCTATTTGAAGTAGAAGCACATCTTTCTTCAGGTTTTAATTTATCAGCGTTCATTGCTAAACACATTGAGCATCCTGGTTCTCTCCATTCAAATCCGGACTCGACAAAAATTTTATCTAGACCCTCTTGTTCAGCTTGTTCTTTGACCAAACCAGAGCCTGGAACAACCATTGCATTTACATGTGATGATATTTTCTTATTCTTTAAAATTTTAGCAGCTTCTCTTAAGTCCTCTATTCTTCCATTTGTACAACTGCCTATAAATACTTTGTCAATTTTAATATCTTTTGCTGCCATATCAGGTCTTAAGCCCATATATTTTAAAGATCTCTCGATTGAATTTTTTTTATCTTCATCGTTTTCACTTTGTGGATTAGGAACTTTACCGTCGATTGTAATCACATCTTGAGGGGAAGTTCCCCAAGTAATCATTGGTAAAATTTCATTGGCTTTTAAGTTTATTTCTTGATCAAAGTTTGCGTCAGTGTCAGTTTTAAGAGTATTCCAATAGTCAAGAGCCTTTTCCCAATTATCTCCTTTGGGAGACATTGGTTTTCCTTTTAAATAATTAAATATCTTTTCATCGGGTTCTATTAGTCCTGCCCTTGCACCACCTTCGATTGTCATATTACAAATTGTCATTCTTTGTTCGACACTTAAAGACCTTATTAAATCACCTGAATATTCAATTACAGAACCTGTTCCTCCAGCTGTTCCTATTTTGCCAATAATTTGAAGAATTACGTCTTTCGATGTAACTCCAAGAGGTAATTGACCATTAACATTTATTCTAAAATTTTTTGCTTTTTTTTGAACTAACGTTTGTGTTGCTAAAACATGTTCAACCTCAGATGTACCAATACCAAATGCTAAAGAACCAAAAGCACCATGAGTTGCTGTATGACTATCTCCACAAACAATAACTGTTCCTGGTTGTGTAAACCCTTGCTCAGGTCCAATTATATGTACGATCCCTTGTCTTTTGTCATTCATTCCAAAAAGTTGAATACCAAATTCTTTACAATTGGCTTCTAAAGTATCAACTTGAATCTTTGACTCTTCATCAGCTATTCCTTTTGTTCTGTCTGTTGTAGGTACATTATGATCAGCTACAGCTAAAGTTAAATTAGGTCTTCTAACTTTTCTATTTGTATTTCTTAAACCTTCAAAAGCTTGTGGGCTAGTTACTTCATGAACTAAATGCCTATCAACAAAAAGTAATGCTGTTCCATCATCTTGTTGATCTACTAAGTGATCATTCCAAATTTTATCGTAAAGAGTAGTGGACATTGAAAAAAAATTATTTTTTTTCTGAAGTGCTTTCTGATTTTTGTTCTTCTTTAGGAGCTGCTTCTGCTGCTGGAGCTTCTTCTTTAGGAGCTGCTTCTGCTGCTGGAGCAACATTATCTTCTGTGACAGTTTCTGGTTTTACATCGACATCAATTCCAATTTTTTTTCTAATCTTCTCTGCAATTCTCGCTGATTTACCTGTTCTGTCCCTTAAGTAATATAATTTAGCTCTTCTAACTTTACCTGATCTAATAACTTTAATTGAATCTATTAACGTTCCATATAAAGGGAAAGTTCTTTCAACACCTTCACCAAAAGAAATTTTTCTTACCGTAAAAGAAGAGTTTAAATCTCTACTTTTTTTAGCAATACAAACTCCTTCAAAATATTGAATTCTTTCTTTTTTACCCTCTGTAATTCTGACACCAACTTTTACAACATCGCCTGGATAAAAATCTGGAATTTTTTTCTCAGAGAGTATTTTCTTAACATTATGCTGATTTATTTCTTCTATTGTTTTCATTGCTATATTTATCAAATTAATTCTTCTTGTATTTTTTCCATAAATCTGGTCTTCGGACGCGTGTTATAGCCTCAGATTGAGATAAACGCCAGTCTTTAATTTTGCTATGATCGCCTGATAATAAGACCTCTGGAACAGCTTTTTCCTCCCAAATTTGAGGTTTTGTGTACTGCGGATACTCTAGTAATCCATTTTCAAAACTTTCATCAACTTTAGAATTTTCATTACCAAGAATACCAGGCAAAAGTCTAAGCACACTATCTATTACAACAAATGCAGCTGTTTCACCACCTGATAAAACATAATCTCCAATACTTATTTCCTCAATATTTCTGGTAGATAGCACTCTCTCATCAACTCCCTCAAAATGCCCACAAATTAAAGATATTGATTTTTCATCAGACAATTCTTGAGCATAATTTTGATCAAACTTTTTACCCTTTGGTGATAAATAAATTATTCTTCCGCCTTTAATTTCATTTTGATCTAGTGATTTTGCTAAGACATCAGGTTTTAAAAGCATACCAGAACCACCACCATAAGGAGTATCATCAACCGTTTTATGTTTATCCTCGGCTGCGTCTCTAATGTTTACAATATTCAAGTTCCACAAATTTTTAGATAAAGCTTTTCCGTAAAGTCCTTTTGATAAAGGTCCAGGAAAAACTTCTGGGTAAAGTGTAAATACTTGAGCTTGCCACATAAATAATCTTTAAATTATTTTTGTTCTTCTTTAGGAGCTTCTGCTGCTGGTGCTGCTTCTGCTGCTGGCGCTTCTTCTTTAGGAGCTTCTGCTGCTGGTGCTGCTTCTGCTGCTGGTGCCTCTGCTTTTGGAGCAGCTGCTGGCGCTTCTTCACCTTCTTTTTTTCTTTCTTTTTTTGGAACTGCTTTTTTCGGATTGTTACCATTAGCAGGCATAGGCATTAATTCATTTTCACCTAAGATTCTTGCAACTCTTGTAGTTGGTTGAGCACCTTGACCTAACCAATACTTAATTCTTTCAGCTTCAAGACCCACTCTTTCTTTTTTATCTTTGGGTAAAAGCGGGTTAAAGAAGCCTACTTTTTCTATAAATCTTCCGTCTCTTGCAAATCGACTATCTGCTACAACTACTTTATAAACAGGACGTTTTTTTGTTCCACCTCTTGATAATCTTAATTTTAACATTTGTTCTCCTTTATATTATTTTAATTGGTTAAATAGCTCTGGGGGTATTCCCTTATCAGACATACCTTTCAGATTTCCTTTTGACATCTTTTTCATCATTTCGGACATCATTTTAAATTGCTTAAGCAATTTATTGATAGTGGCTGGATCTGTGCCAGAGCCATTAGCAATTCTCTTTTTTCTAGAACCTCCAATAATTTTTGGGTTCTCTCTTTCTTTTTTTGTCATTGATAAAATTATTGCCTCATTTTTTGTAATAATACTTTCATCAATGCCTGCTGAATCCATTTGAGATTTCATCTTAGAAACTCCTGGCATAAATGACATAATACCTTCAATACCACCCATTTTTTTCATTTGTCTAAGCTGTGTTAGATAGTCTTGCATAGAAAATTGACCCTTTTTTAAATTCTCTTCTGCTTTTTTAATGTTTTCTTCACCTATATCTTGAGCAGCTTTTTCAACAAGAGATACTATATCTCCCATTCCAAGAATTCTATTTGCTATTCTATCTGGGTGAAACACTTCAAGATTATCTATTTTCTCTCCAATACCTAAAAATTTTATTGGAACACTTGAAACATATTTCATACTTACAGCTGCTCCACCTCTTGCATCACCATCTGCCCTAGTCAAAATTATTCCAGAGAGACTTACTGTATTTTTAAATTCTTTTGCAACTGATGCTGCTACTTGTCCTGTTAGCGAGTCAGCAACTAAAAACGTTTCAGTGGGTTTTATAACGCTTTCAATTTGTTTTATTTCACTCATCATTTGTAAATCAATTTGAGTTCTACCAGCTGTATCAAATAAAATTATTTCAGCTCCATTTAGATTTGCTGCACTTATCGCTCTTTGACAAATGTCTGTTGGTTGCTGACCTTCTATTATAGGAAGAGTTAAAATATTATTTTGTTCTCCAAGTGATCTAAGTTGTTCTTGTGCGGCCGGTCTGTAAATATCAAGACTAACCATCATTACTTTTTTCTTTTTATTTGTTTCTAAATATTTTGCTAATTTAGCAGTAGTTGTTGTTTTTCCTGATCCTTGAAGCCCAACAAGCATCATAGGTACAGGTGGTACCGCATTAAGATTTATTTCATTATTAGTTTCACCTAATAAATTTACCAACTCGTCATAGACAATTTTAACGACCATATCCCCAGGAGAAGTTGATCTAATGATTTCTTGTCCTAGAACCTTTGGTTTTACATTTTCAATAAATTCTTTAGCTACTTCAAGAGTAACATCAGCCTCTAGCAAAGCTTGTCTAATACCTCTTAAGCCCTCATCTACTTGTGCCTCGTCAAGTGAAGGAGCTTTTTTTAAAGAAGAAAAAATTTCTTCGAATTTATTTGTCAAATTTTCAAACATATTAATTACGCACAGCAGTAATCGCACTAGTGGGCGAAGCCTCGCTGACTAGTGTCGATCTCTTTGTTTCCAAAGACACCGCAAAGTTAATGTTTTTGCGGAAACGACGACAACCTATAATAGAGGTTCAAAAAGTCAATAAATAAGTTAAATATCTATATATGGATATTAAAGCTTTTAAAATGGATGGTTTAGGTAATGATTTTGTGATCATAGACCAAAGAAATCAAAATTATAATCTAAGTAAAGATCAAATAATTAAAATATGCGATCGAGATTTCATTGGATGTGATCAGCTAATTTTCATTAAAAAAAGTGACAAAAAAGATGCTGAATTAGAATTTTACAATTCAGATGGTAGTACTTCTGGTGCTTGTGGAAATGGCACAAGATGTGTTGCTGAATTGTTATCAAAACAAAGTGATGATAAAGAAATTATACTTTGGACATCATCTGGAACACTTAAATCAAAAATTTTAGGCAATAATTTAGTAGAAACTGAAATTGGTGTTCCAAAGACTAACTGGGATGAAATTCCACTTAAAAAAGATTTAAACACAAAAAGTTTGAATATTAAAATTATTAGTAAAAATAACATTGAACATATTGGGGGAACTTCAATTAATGTTGGAAACCCTCATGTTGTTTTTTTTATAGAAAATATCGAAGATTATGATTTAAAAAAAATTGGTCCTGAAATAGAAAATCACAATTATTTTCCAGAAAAATGTAATGTAACTCTTGCAAAAGTTATTAATAGAAATTTGATTAAAGTGAAAGTTTGGGAGAGAGGAGCAGGACTTACAAAAGCTTGTGGTACTGCAGCGTGTGCAACTGTTGCAGCTGCAAATATAAATGGATTAACAGACAAACAAGCTGATGTTGAATTTGCATTAGGCAAATTAACAATTTCTATCGATAAAAATAATAGTATCCATATGAAAGGGCCAGTCTCAGATATTGAAAATATTGAGATTAAAATTTAATGGGAATTTTTGATAAATTCAAATCAGGTTTTAAAAAAAGTGCATCTGCTTTTACATCTGGTTTAAAAGATATAGTTATAAAAAAAGAAATAGATGACAAAACTTTAGACAGAATAGAGGAATATTTAATTCAATCTGATGTTGGTGTTGTTGCGGCATCCGAAATTAAAGAAATAATTACAGATAGTAAAATTGATCCAAATAAAGATATTGCTGAAGAAATTAGGACTATCTTAAAAGAGTATATAATTTCATTGATGAAACCTCTTGAGAATAATAATTTTTTTAATAAGAAAGAAAAAATTTCTGCTACATTAATCTCAGGTGTAAATGGTGTAGGGAAAACTACGACTATTGGAAAAATCAGTAAAATATTAAAAGCAAACGGAAATAAAGTTATGCTTGCTGCATCGGATACTTTTAGGGCTGCAGCTATAGAACAATTAGAAAATTGGGCAAATAAAGTAGAAGTTGAAATAACTAAATCCTCACAAGGTGCAGACCCTGCTTCAGTTGCTTTTAAAGCTATAGAAAAAGCGATTGCAAATAATTTTGATCAAGTCTTAATTGATACTGCGGGACGATTGCAAAATAAAAAAAATTTGATGGAAGAATATAAAAAAATTGCAAATGTTACAAAAAAAATTGACCCCGATGCACCTCATGATGTAATTTTAGTTTTAGATGCAACTTCTGGCCAAAATGTTATCAATCAAGTTGAAGAGTTTAATAAAATTATTCCAATTACTGGTCTCATAATGACAAAATTAGATGGTACAGCAAAAGGAGGAATTCTTTTGGCTGTTGCTAAAAAATTTAAACTTCCAATCATAGCTTTAGGTTTGGGAGAAAAAGAAGATGATCTTCAAATTTTCGAGGCTGAAAAATTTGCTGATGCATTTACACAAATTACTTAATCAAGGTACTTGATATTAATGGTTTATAGAAGCTACACTTATAATTATCATTAAAATAATTGTGACCACAGCTTTTAGCAATCGATGAAATTATAAAATTAAATTTTCCATTTTTTGGATAGAGTTCTAATTTTTTTTTACTAATATCAAATTTAAAGTTTTTATTTAAACTTTTTACTGCACTAATCATTATCAATGTCCTATTATCCTCTAAAAGATAATAAGCAAAATCATCAGGAAAAACTGGAAACCTATATTCTTTTAAAAAATATTTTGCTCTAGCTGGAAACCATTCGTAAGAAATTAAAGGAGAAGAACTTTTTGTTTTATAATCATATATAAATAAATCTTTAGGAAAATCATTAATATAGTTACTATTTTCACCCCTTGCTAAAATTGCTTTTTCTCTTGGTTTAAAATATAGAGCAAAATTTTCATCATGCGAATTCATTTGATCGATATGAAATAAATTATCAACCATAAGTTTATTATCTTGAGCAAATAGAGAATTTTTAAACAAAAATAAAATAACTGAAATTAAAAGTAATTTTTTCACACTCTAAAATTCACAAAAAATTTTGTGTTATATTTGTTTAGAATGTGGCTTAATTTAAACTCTTAAAAAATGCCTTTAAAGCAAATACAAGCTTTTCATCATATTCCATCATATGATCATCAAATTTTGTGAAATAAGAATATTTAGGTTCATTAGCTATTTTAAAAATTCTTTTACCCATCCAAAAAGGTACTATCTGATCAACTTCTCCATGCATTACTAGTACTGGAATATTTATGTTTTTAATCTTATTTTGATTGTCATATTTATCTTTCAGCAAAAGAGACACTGGAATATATGGATAAAAATTTTTTGCTGCATCAATCATTGAGGTAAAAGGTGTCTCAAGAACTAAACCCGCAAAGTTACTATTTTGAGCTATCTCTGTTGCAACTCCAGTGCCAAGTGACTCTCCATAAAGCACAATATCTTTTTCAGTTAAGCCTAATTTCTTAAGCCATATAATTGCGCTTTTAGCATCATTATAAAGCCCTTTTTCAGTAGGTTTTCCTGAGTTACCACTAAAACCTCTCCAGGCTATTATTAAAAAATTAACATCCATATCTTTAAAATGATTTAATTTATAAATTCTATTTTCAAGATTCCCTGCATTACCGTGAAAATAAACAATCGTTTTAAATTTCTTTAGATCTTTTTTGTGAAGCCAACCTAATAAATCTATATCATCTGAAGTTTTGATCTTAACTTTTTCTATTTCTACTTCCAACTTATCACCAAAATAATTATTTTCTTGAGGGTGATACATTAAACTTCGCTGAAAAATAAAAAGTAAAATTAATACAGAAGTGTAAATAACAATAATTCCAATAATTAATTCCAAAAAAAGTTCCTACGTTTTAGTTTCATAATTTTTTTTAGCTAGATAAACACCAATGAACACTAATACTGTACCTATATAATGAAAGGTTTCTAGTTTTTCATCAAAAAATATAAAACCATAAATAGCAGCATAAATTGTAAAAACGTAAAGGGTGAAACCGGTTAATGATGCTCCAAGTTTTTTTTGTGCCTGAGTATAAAGAGTAAAAGCAATTATTCCTGGAGATATTGCTGCAAAAACAACCCATAAAAAAAATTGTAAATTAAATGAAGTTTTTTGAACAACCGCTTCTTCTATTATATAAAAAGGGAGTAGACTAATTGCACCAAAAAAAGCTACTAATGTAAATCTTTGAAATAATGGTAATTCAGATTTCCAATAAAATAGATAAATTGAATAAAGAGCCCAACCAATAGCAGCAGCCAACATCCATAAATCACCAATAGTAAAGTTCAGATTTAATAATAAATTTAAATCACCTTTTATAATGATTGCAAAAACACCTATTAAACATGATACCAGTCCAATAATTTTGATAAGATTAATTTTTTCATTAAAAAATATTGCTGAAATTAAAATGATAAAAATAGGTGAAGAAGTGTAAATAATTCCCATGTTTGTGACTGTTGTTGTTTCTCCTGCCAAAAATGGAAATGCCCCACATACACCACATCCCATAGCACCTAAAAAAAATAATTTTTTATACTCTTTTTTTATAATCTTAAAATTATTTATGAGAAGCGAATAAGTGAAAGGTAGAAGTATTAAAACAACTACAGCCCATCTCCAGAATGCCAATGAAATTGGAGGCACATATTCAACACCTCCCCTTGCAACTATCAAATTAGATGCCATAAAAATAGGTTGAATAAATAAAAGTGAAAAAGCTAAAAAATTATTTTTTTTATTAAGCAACTTTTTATCAATTAAGAACTATTTTCTATCAAAGAAAGCTTCATAGACCATCATAAAGATTGCAATAGCCATTAATATATAAACAGGCAATACATCAAAGAAACCTATCATTGAAGATCTCGTTAAAGTTGTTGCTAAACCAATTAAAAAAGAAGCTGCAAGAATACTGC
The DNA here is from genome assembly GCA_902515485.1 of uncultured Pelagibacteraceae bacterium. Classification (GTDB taxonomy): domain Bacteria; phylum Pseudomonadota; class Alphaproteobacteria; order Pelagibacterales; family Pelagibacteraceae; genus Pelagibacter. The sequence goes on from CABXUR010000005.1 coordinate 58,174, forward strand.
CGAGTAAAGTTGTAAATTTTTGCATTTTATTTATTACATTCCTTTTCTAGCCAATTGGCAACACCTAAAAATCTATGATCATCGTAACGGGCTCCAACAAGTTGTACTCCTAATGGCATATTATTTTCACCTTGAAGCAGTGGTAAAGAAATACAAGGAGTGCCAAGATACGACCAAACCTTATTAAATTCTGCCGTGCCAGTACTTTTTAAACCTTTCGGAGCAACACCCGGGCTAGA
>CABXUR010000006.1 GCA_902515485.1 uncultured Pelagibacteraceae bacterium
GCAAAAAATCTGAAACTAAATCTAAAGTTTTTTTTATATTTGTAGATGACAATTTAATTAATAGATCATTGTTAAGCTGAATATCCCACCTATCAGATGGGAAAAAAAATAAATTATTAATGTCTTTATAATTAAATTTGGAGTCATCAATTTTTTGTTTAAATTTTAAAAATTGGTCTATTTCAGGTTTGCCAAATATAAATGGTAAATAATTACTTTTGTCTTCATGTATAATGGAAGATAGTTTTCCATTTGAACCAATTAAAAAAAAATTTTTATCGTGTTTTATCTTTGCTAAAAATTTTGTTCTTTTTACATTAATATCGATAGAATGTGGATATCTTTTAAAAATTTCATAATCATGTATCAGAGTATTTGAATTAATTATTTTGTTAATATTTTTTTTATCTAAAAAAAAAATATTTCCTAAATCTAAATCAATAATATTAGATAATAAAACTTGATTATCATTGTGCCCCAATCCTAATACATTAATATTCTTAATATTTTCAAACTTAAAATTATTAATCGTGTCATTATTAATAGATCCAACAAGTAATAATAAGAAGAAATAAATTAATATCTTTTTACCTTTTCGTTGAGGCATCTTTTAAAATCCAATTAATTAATTTATAAAAACTTATTCCTTGGTATGCAGCTATTTCTGGAACTAGCGATAGTTTTGTCATACCTGGTTGAGTGTTTATTTCTAATAAATAAAATTTATTTTTATAAAATTTAAAATCTGATCTCGTTACACCTCTGCATCCAATTTTTTTATGTGCCTTTAGTGCTATATTCAAAACTTCATTTAATTTATTTTTATTCAAATCGACTGGAATAATGTGCTGTGTTTTTGCGTTAGTATTATATTTTGCATGATAATCATAAAATTTTCTTTTAGGTTTAAGCTCAATTGCTCCTAATTTTTTATTTCCCATGATTGCTACCTGGATCTCTCTTCCGCCAATAAATTCTTCAATCATCACTTGTTTGTAACTTTTTATTTTTTTTAAAATTTGATTTATATTATTTTTTGTACAAATGAATACGTTAACACTTGAGCCCTCATTAATTGGCTTAACTACTACTGGAAATTTTAATTCTTTATTTATTTTATTAACCAATTCTAAATTTTTTTTATCAAATGAATATTTGATATGTTTTGGGGTTATAATTTTATTTTTTTTAAAGATTTTTTTAGAAATCTCTTTATCCATTGCAATAGAAGAAGCAATAACTCCTGAATGAGTATAGGGTATTTTAAATTGTTCTAAAATAGTTTGAATATATCCGTCCTCTCCAAACTGACCGTGTAAAGCATTAAATATAACTGATGGTTTGAATTCTTTAATTTTTTTTTCTAAACTTTTATCTGGTTCAGAAATTCTTATTTTATAACCGTGTTTTTTCAATTCTTTTGCAACCTGAAAACCTGTGTCAAGACTAATTAATCTCTCTTTTGAAATACCTCCAGATAATATAAGAATTTTTTGTTTCAATTTATTCTAAAATTTTAATTTCTGTTTCTAACTTAATACCAGTTTTCTTTAAAACACTTTCAGACACATATTCTATTAACTTTTTCATGTCCTCAAATCTTGCATTCCCTTTATTAACAAAAAAATTACAATGTTTTTCTGAAATACAAGCATCTCCAAAAGATTTTTCAAGAGGAACTGATTCTTTGATTAATTGCCAAACTTTTTTATCTGATTGATCTAATGGATTTTTAAAAGTACTTCCACTTGTTTTTATTTTGGTAGGTTGAGCTATTTCTTTCTTTTCTTTAAGGGATATTATTTCATCTCTGATTAATTCTTTATCTTTTTTAAAACCTCTAAAAGATGCACTTAAAAAAATAAGATCATCAGACAATCCACTATCTCTATATTTAAAACTTATATCTTTTGCAGGTATTGTTAAAACTTGTCCAGATTTACTTAATGCCTGTATTGAAATTAGAATATCTTTAAATTCTCTCTTAAAACAGCCAGCATTCATTTTAATTCCTCCACCTACTGTACCCGGTATACATGAAAGAAATTCAAATCCACCTAGGCCACTTTTCATAGCAAAATTAGATAAAGACTTGTCACTAACTGCACTGCCTGCAATAATGATTTCTTCTGATAGTAAGGAAATATTATTAAAATTGTTTGTAAGCTTAATTACAACACCATTAAATTGTTCATCTGTAATTAATGTATTAGATCCACCACCTAAAATAAATATTTTTTCATTATTTTCAATTTTTTTAAGAAATCTAATTAATTCTTTCAGATTATCAGCTTTGTAGTAAATTTTTGTTTTACCACCAATATTAAACCAATTTTTTTTTTTAAGATCATAATCTAATTTTAAGTTATCATTAAACTCTTGTAACAATTCTTTTAAATCAATTTTCATCACAAATGATTAGGTAATTCTCGCATCCAAGTTGAAATAGATCCAGCACCCATTCCAATTACTATCTTTTTTCCATAGATATTTTTTTTAATATATTTTGCTAATTGAATTTTATCATCAACTAAAATTAGTTTAACCTTAGAATTTTGAATTATCTGTTTTGCAAAATTTATATAGCTAAATCCAAGTTTTATTTTTTCACCAGCTGTATATATTGGAAATAAAATTACCTTATCTGCATTTTTGAATGCATAACTAAATTTTGTTTTTAAGTCTTTAAGTCTTGATATTCTATGTGGTTGAAAAATACATATTTTTTCATAATCTTTATAAACATTTTTTATTCCATCAAGAACTTCCCTAATTTCAGTTGGATGATGGGCATAGTCATCATAAAAATCTACTTTATTAAAGGTAAAAATTTTATTAAATCTTCTTTGAACTCCTTTAAAATTTTTAAGACCTTTTTTGATATTTAAAACAGGTAAACCTACCGTTAATGATACCGCTATAGCTGCAACAGAATTTTTAATATTGTGATTGCCCAATAATGGTATTTTGAATTTTTTAATTATTTGGTCTTTTTTATTTGGCAACCTGATTTTTAAATCAAATTGAGAATAATCTTTGTATTGTTTTATATTTTTTATACAAAAATTAGATTTTTGATCTAGACCGTATGAATAAAAATTTTTATTTTTAATTTTTTTAATTAAATATTTATTATTTTTATCATCTAAACAAATAAATGATTTACCAAATGATGGAACCTTTTTAACAAAATTTAAGAAATAGCTATTTAATTTATTCATAGATCGATAGTAATCCATGTGCTCTCTATCAATGTTTGTTATAATTGAATAAGTTGGAGGTATGTAGACAAAGCTTCCATCCGACTCATCTGCTTCTAAGATAGACCAATCACTTTTACCTAATTTAGCTGAGTTATTAATAGAATTAATAACACCACCATTAATTATTGTAGGATCTATTTTGGTTTCTTGAAAAATTGATGCTATTAACGAAGTTGTAGTAGTCTTGCCATGTGAGCCAACTACTACAATATTTTTTGTTAAAGAGACAATGTTAGCTAACATTTCTCCTCTTTTATAGATAGGCAATTGTCTTTTTTTTGCCTCAAGTAACTCTGGATTATTTTTTTTAATTGCAGAAGATACAACTAAAATAGTTGCTTTATTAATATTTTGTTTTTTATGACCAATTAATACTTTTATTTTTTCTTTTTTAAGTCTTTCAATATTTTTATTTGTAGAAATATCACTTCCCTGAATTTTAAAACTTTTACCTTTCATTATTAAAGATAATCCACTCATACCAATTCCTCCAATACCTACAAAGTGTATGATTTCAGATTTTGCTAATTTAATTTTCATTAAAAATTTCTAATAATTTTTGATTAACATTATTCCAGGTGTTTTGATAATTTAATCTTTCTAAATTTATTTTTTTTGTTAAGTATTCCTCTTTTTTACCAGATAACTTAATTAATAGTTCTTCGAATTTTGGTTTATTAAAATTTTCTTGATTAATAATCCAACAACAATCTTTATCTTTATAATATTTAGCATTCTCGAATTGATGATTATCTTTTGATTTTGGAAGTGGTATTGCAATAAATGGTATTTTAAGCAAAGAAAGTTCTGCCAGGCTTGAGGCTCCAGCTCTAGTGATGCACAAATCAGATTGTTTTAAAAGAATATTTAAATTTTCATCAAAGGTAAAAACTTTATTTTCAATTTTATTTACTTTATAAAATTTTTTAAGAAAATCAGTATTTTTTTTACTTGTTTGATGTACTACTTTTAAAGAACATATTTTTGATATTTTTACTAATAATTCATTAATAAGTGTGTCAAATATTTTTGCTCCTTGACTACCGCCAATAATTGTAATTGTAAAAAAATTACCCTCATTATGATAGTTGTCTGTATCATAATATTTTTTTCTTATTAATGGCATTACTATAATTTGTTTGTGCTCAAATTTTTTTGGCAAATTAATTAATTCCTTTGAATAACATATTAATTTTTTTGCAAAATATAGGAAAAATTTATTTGCTCTTCCAAGAACCATATTAGGTTCAATTAAATAAATTTTTATACTTAATATTTTTGCAGCCAAACATAATGGTAAGGACATGTAACCACCGGTAGAGATCAAAATTGAAATATTTTTTCTTTTCAAAATTATTAAAGATTTTAAAGTTAAAATGAAAACTCTTAAAAATGAAAAAGGAAATAATAATAAATTATTTAATTTTGGTGTATTGACAATTATATGATTGTAGTTTTCTTTATCTAAGTATTTAAGTCCTCTCAAATCAGTTGAAATTAAAATTTCATAATTAGATTTTAAATGATCATAAATTGTAATTGCTGGGAGAACGTGCCCGCCTGATCCACCTGTAGAAATTAATATTTTACTTTTCATTTACTAATTTATTTTTCTTTTTGTTAAATTTAAAATAATTCCAGCTAATATAGATGTGCTTACTATAGATGACCCCCCATAGCTTAAAAACGGTAAAGTCATTCCTGTAGTTGGAAACAATCTTATGTTTACTCCAATATGAATTGTAGCTTGCATTAAAATTAAGCTTATTGATCCAATTAAAATAAGCTTAATTTTATCATTAGTTTCAAAGTTTATTTTTTTTAAAACCATATAAATGAAGATCAAAAACAATAATAATATTAACATTATGGCAACCACACCAAACTCTTCGGAAATTACAGATATTATATAATCAGTATGAGCCTCTGGTACGTTATTTTTAAGGGTTCCTTCACCAATCCCTTTTCCAAAAAAACCTCCACTAGTGATCGATTCAATTGCTTTATCTGACTGAAAATTATGAGATCCAGTTTCTCTATCAAAAAATGAGAAAATACGTCCCTGGATATATTCAAACTTAGGAACAAAAATAATTAAATATGTAAGTAATACGAAACTAAATAAAAAAATTACAATTAATAAATATAAATTAATTCCAGAAGTAAAAATTAAAACAGCCCAAGAAAAAATTACTAACAAGGTTTGACCAATATCAGGTTGAATTATTAAAAGTGATGAAATTAAAGTGATTATTAAAATTGAAAGTAGATACTTAGATATAATATTTGCTTTATTGCTACAAAGAATAGTTGATAACGTTATTATCAAAAAAGGCTTTAAAACTTCGATTGGTTGAAACCTTGGTAAAAAAAATAAATCTATCCATCTTTTTGAACCTTTTACCTCAATACCAATTATTGGAACTAATAACAAAGAAAATAAAGATATAAAGAAAAGAATAATTGAATATTTAAATAATTGATCTGTGTTAAATGATGAAAAAATAAAGATAATTGAAACTCCAACTAAAACATAAAACAGATGCTTAAAAAAAAAGAAATAGCTATTAGTATCTAATTTATCTGATGCTATTAATGAAGTTGAGACTAAAGAAAAAAATAAACCTATAATAAATAACAAACTAATTAAAGTAAAAATTGATTTATCTATATTTTTCCACCATTGGTAATAAAATTTATAAAAAAGATTATCACTTTGCATTAATATACTTTTTAACTAATTGATTAAAATAATTCCCTCTATCTTCAAAATTTTTAAAACTATCAAATGATGCTCCAGCTGGACTAAAAAAAAGAATATTTTTTTCAGATTTTTGAATAGTAATTTCTGAAAAGATAACTTTAAGCGTCTCCTCCATATTTTTAAAACTTTTAACTTTTAATTTATTCTTTAAAATCTTTAAAAATTTCTTACTATGTGATCCAAAAATAAAAGCTTTCAGATTTTTACATTTTGTTTTTGATAATTTAAATTTATCTCCTTTTTTTGGAATTCCTCCTAAGATCCAGTAAGCGCCATTTAAATTTTTTAATACACTTTCTGAGGAAGCAAAGCTTGTAGATTTAGAGTCATTGATTATTGTAAGGTTTTTTTTATCAAATATGATTTGTTGTCTGTAATCTAGACCTTTAAATCTATTTATTGATCTGATTAATTTTTTTTTATTTAGTTTTAATTTTGAGGCAATTTTAAATATAAATAATAAATTTTCTTTGTTGCCATCAGAGATAAAATATTTATTGTAAATTTTATCAAATTTTTTATTTAAATTTGAAGTCTGAACTTTGTATATCTTTGCCTTGTATTTATTTTTTTTTATTTTTTTTGTAATTAATTCATCATCTTTTTTAATATAAGCAAAGGATCCTCTATTTTGAGATTTTAATAATTTAAATTTTGCATCTACATAATTATTTAAACTTTTATGCCTTTCTATATGATCTGAAGTAATGTTAAGAATTACTGCATATTTTGATCTAAAAATCTTACTATAATCTAACTGATATGAAGAAGCCTCTATTACAAAAATTGTTTTTTTTGTGATATTTTTTTCTGCCAATACAGGATTGCCAATGTTACCTATCAACCTTGAGTCTCTCTTTTGATCAGTCAAAGCATCATGTAAAATTTTAGCAGTTGTAGACTTGCCGTTAGTTCCTGTAATTGTGATACTTTTATTGTCATAAAATGAAAATAAAACATCAAGATCTGTGTGAATTTTTAACAAATTGTTATTTAAAAATTTCGATAATTTACAGTTTGAAATATCAATACCTGGACTAATTATAATTCTATCGAAACTAATTTTTTTAATTTGTTTTAAACTAATTATTTTTTGATTGAATTTTAAATTAATTCTATGATTGTCATCAAATAAATATACATCAGCACTTTTTTTTAAAAATTTATAAGTTGAGATACCACTCTTTCCTAAACCATAAACTAATATTTTTTTTCCTAAAAAAATATTATTTAGTTTTTTCATTATCTTAATTTTAAAGTAGCTAAACCAATCATTGCCAAGATTATTGAAATAATCCAAAACCTAATTACAACTGTAGATTCTGGCCATCCCTTTTTCTCAAAATGATGATGAATGGGTGCCATTCTAAAAATTCTTTTTCCTGTTAGTTTAAAGGATATTACTTGAACCATTACAGAAACTGCTTCTAATACAAAAAGGCCACCAGTAATTGCCAAAACGATTTCATGTTTTGTTATAATTCCTACCGCACCTAAGGACCCTCCTAGAGATAACGAGCCTGTGTCACCCATAAAAATTTTAGCAGGTGGTGCATTAAACCATAAAAAACCTAAACAAGAGCCTATAATCGCCCCACAAAAAATTGATACTTCACCTGTTCCCTCTATATAAGGAATTTGTAGATAATTTGAAAATACAATGTTTCCTGTAACATAACTTATAAAAGCAAAACAAGCTGCTACTAATATTACAGGAACAGTTGCTAACCCGTCTAATCCATCTGTCAGATTAACAGCATTAGATGAACCTATAATTACAAATATTGCAAATGGTATAAAAAACCATCCAAGGTTAACAATCAAATTTTTAAAAAATGGAAAATATAAATTATTTAAATCTTGGTAATCATTTAAGTAAACATAAAAACTTACTCCAATAATTGCCAATATTATTTGTGAAATTATTTTAAACTTTGAAGAAATTCCTGATGAGTTGCTATATTTAATTTTTTTAAAATCATCATATGCTCCCAGTAAACCAAATGATATTGCAATATATAAGCAAAATAAAATATTAATATTAGATAGATCAGCCCAAAATATTACTGATAACAATAAACCAAACAAGATTATTACTCCTCCCATTGTTGGTGTACCAATTTTTTTTACTATATGATCCTCTGGTCCGTCGTCTCGAATAGGATTTAAAATTTTTTGATTCGAAAAAAATTTAATAAAAGGACCACCAATGATTAACACTATAACTAATGAAGTAAAAAATGATAAACCTGTCCTAAATGTTAAATACTTAAAGACATTTAAAAAACTAAAAGTATCAACAAAATTTAATAAAAATTGATAAAGCATTTAACGAAATCCTTTCAGATCTTTAACTATGTCGTTAAATCCTGTCGCAAGTGAGGCTTTAATCATTAAATAATCATTATTATTTAAATCTTTTCTAATCAATTCAATAATTTGTGATTTGTTCAATAAAATTCTACCTTTTTTTGCTTTTGAAATATTCTTAAATATTATTGAGGCCATTTTCCCTTTAACATATACCTTGTCTATCTTGGATTGATTTATTATTGGAGCAATAGATCGATGAAGTCTTCTAGAATGACTGCCAAGCTCTAACATATCACCAATTAACATGTATTTACTTGATTTTTTCAAATTGATTTTATCATAATTTTTTATCGCTGATTTTAATGATAGAGGATTTGAATTATAACTTTGGTCAATTAAATTTATTTTTTTACTATTAAATTTAATTACTGAATGATCTCCTCGTCCTCCAGGTATTTTAAAATTATAAAAAATATTTTCATCTAATTTGAATATATTTTTATAAACACTAATAACTGCTAAAGCAGATAAAGTATTGTATATATTATTTTGAAAATCATTAGATAGTGAAAAATATTTTCTTTTATTATTTAAACTAATATTAATTCTAAATTTTTTTCTAAATGGCTTTATATTAATTAATTTAATATCTGCTTTTAGATTTTTTATACCGAAAGAAATTACTTTAATATTTTTTTTTTTAGCAATATTGTAATGTAGTTTAAAAAAACTATCATCTGCATTCAATACAATAAAACCATAAGGCCTTATATTATCAATCATTTCAGATTTTGCTAAAGCAATTTGTTTAATATTCTTAAAATTTTTTGCATGTGCATAATTTATATTTGTTATGACACCAACATCTGGTTCTATAATTTTTGACAAATAATCAATTTCACCTTTTTTATCCATCCCAATCTCTAGAATTCCAAATTCGTCTTTTTGATTAATATTAAAAAGACTTAATGGAACTCCAAACTTATTATTGTATGATTTTGGGGAAATGCTTACTTTCGAAATTTTATTTAATGTGTAACCTAACAATTCTTTAAGTGTAGTTTTGCCACAGCTGCCTGTAATTGCTATTATGTTTGTATCAATACTTTTTCTAAAAATTTTTGAAACATTTGTTAAGAACTTCAAGGTATTTTTTACTTTGATCTGGCGATTATTATTAAATTTATTTTGAATCTTATTTACTACAGCTAATGAAGCTTTTCTCTTGAAAGACTGGGTAACAAATTTATTTCCATCATTTTTTTTTCCTTTAATAGCAAAAAAAATATCATTTTTAGTAACCTCATGAGAATTAATTCTAGCTTTTTTAAAAGTTATTAAGGTAGATAATCTTTTAATTTTAGCTGTCTCTTTAACCACATTTATTTTTAAATTATTTGATAAATTAATATTTTTGTTTTTAATTGCACTTAGAATTACTTTTCTATCTGAAAAGAAAATTTTCTTACTTCCAATATCTTGGGTTTTCTCATGACCTTTTCCTGCTACCAGCAAAATATCACCTGAATTTAAATCATGAATAGCTCGTGTTATTGCCATTGCTCTGTCCGATATTTCTATAATTTTTTTTTTTTTAATCCCTTTTTTTATATCTCTTCTTATTTTTTGAGGATTTTCTAATCTGGGATTATCATTTGTAAGGATAATATTATCTGAGAAATAACTCGCAATTTTGCCCATTTTTGATCTTTTATTCTGATCTCTATTTCCTCCGCAGCCAAACAAGACTATGATTTTTTTTGCTGGAAATTGCTCTCTAAGACTTAAAAGACATGTTTTTAAAGCATCAGGAGTGTGAGCATAATCAAGAATTACTTTAGAATGATTTTTAATCTTACCAATTTTTTCAAATCTTCCTTCGACTGGTTTCAATTTAGAAATTTTATTTAATATTTTATTTAATCCAATATTACTATTTTTTGCAGCAATTATTGCCATCAAAACATTCTTTAATTGTATTTTTCCAATTAAATTTAAATTTATATTCTGTATTGAATTGTTTAATTTAATTTTAAAAGATTGAGCCTCACCTTTAAAACTATGAGAGATGACTTGTAAATTATTTTTCTTATCATTAAGTGCATATAATTTTAATTTCTTGTTAATTGTAATTTTTTTTATTTTTTTAAATTCAGGTATTAATTGATCTGTTATTACATTGCCTTTTTTTTTAATTAAATTTTTAAATAAATAAAGTTTTGCATTTAAATAATTTTTTATATTTGTGTGATAATCTAAATGATCCTGTGATAAATTTGTAAATATACCACAATTAAATTTTAAACCATCTAATCTATTTTGCTTCAAACCATGGCTTGAAGCTTCCATAATTACATTTTCTATTTTATGACTTTTTAGCTTACTCAATATTTCTGCTAATTTGATTGGATCAATTGTGGTATTAGATAAATTCAAATTAATATTTTTTGATTTAATTCCTAAAGTGCCTACTGAGGCAACTTTTTTATTATTTAATTTTAATATTTGATAATAAAAATTAGCAACTGAGGATTTTCCATTTGTACCAGTAACTGCAATTAAATTTTTTGGTTTTTTATTATAAATTTTAAATGCAGTTTCAGCTAATAATTTTCTTATATTCTTTGTATGAATATATAAAATTCCATTTTGTACATGGTTAACTTTTTTTTCAGTTACAATAATTTTAGATCCTTTATTTATTGCATTTGAAATAAAATTATTTCCATCAAATTTATTTCCCTTAATTGCAAAAAAGATATTATTTTTTTTTATATTTTTTGTATCAAAAGAAATTCCTGAAAAATAAAAATTTTTATAGTCTTTATTTATGTTGTGAAAATATTTCCCAAGAAGCATGATTAATTAAACTCTATATATTTTGTGGCTAAAATAGGCCCAATTTTATCTATCACCTTCCCTACTACCTCAACTGATGTCCAGCCAGCTGTATTGTAAAGAGTGCCTTTCCAGCCTCCTTTTCGATGTCTATATTTATAATAATAATCTTCAGATTTTTTTGGAGTATCTAACATTACAATAAAAACAAATTGTGGATTTGAAGTGGGAAAAATTGATGCAAAAGTATTTATTTTAGCCTCGGAATATGCTCCGCTCTCAGGCTGATCAGCTGTTCCTGTTTTTCCACCAATTTCATAACTTTGAACATCTGCGAATTTGGCAGTTCCCTCTTCAGTATTTACAATTTTTCTTAGAGCATTCACAACTTTTTTAGAAATACCCTTGTTTAATATTCTTTTATTTTTTTTGTTTATCTTATTTTTTTTATAAATCAAAGTTGGTTTAATTTCATAACCGCCATTTGATAATATGGCATAACCTTTAGCTAATTGAAGAATTGTAGTTGCTATGCCATGTCCAAAAGAAGCTGTAGCTAATCTACATTTTCCAAAATCATAATTTTTTTGTGGAGCAACTTCGTCAATATCAAATTCAATATTACTTAAAACACCTACGTTTTCTAAAAATAATTTAAATTTTTCTGAGCCTACTTTTTGAGCAATTCTGACTGATCCTATATTTCCAGATCTAACGAAAATTTGTTCTGCTGTTAAATTTGATGGTATTTTATTATCGTATTCACCAATTCTATATTTGTCACATTTAATTGATTTAGGTAAATCTAAAAACTCAGTTTCTGGCTCTATTACTTTTTCATTTAAAGCACTAGCAAATGTGAAGGCTTTAAAAACTGAGCCAAGTTCGTAAGTACCTTTAGTTACCCTATTAATATAATTAACATCGGTAATATTTTGTCTTTCATTTGGATTGAAATCTGGAAGAGAAACTAAAGATAGAATATTTCCGTTATTAACATTCATTAAGATAGCCGCACTACCTTTGCTTTTAAAAATTTCTTGGTATTTCATTAATTCTTTTCTAATTAAAAATTGGATATCTTTATCTAAAGTTAATCTTATTGGATCTTCTGATTCTCTGAGTTCATCATTTAATGATTTTTCTAATCCAGAAATACCATTATTATTATCATCTATTTGACCCAAAACATGGCTAAAAAGATTTTTTTGAGGGTACATCCTTAAAACTTTTTCCTCAGGAATTAGAGATTTATCTCCTAATTGCATTATTTTTTCATAATTTTCTTCTGAAATTTTTTTTTCTAAGTAAAAAAATTTCTTATTTTCTATCTTTTTTTCAATCTCTTTAAATTTTTTATCAGGAAAAATTATATTTAAACTTAAAATTAATTTTTTCTTGTCAATTATATCAGAAGTTTTTAATCCAATATCAATTGATTTAACAGTTTTGGCTAAGTAATTACCATTTATATCTATAATATCTGCTCTATAAAGTGGATTTTGAAATGTAGGAAGATTGTTTATATTTTCTGATTTATTATTTCGTGAACCTAAATGAATTAAATGTATTGTGTAAATCAGATAGATAATAAAAAAAACAAAAAAAATAAAAGCTACACGATTAAATTGAATATTTAAGCCGTTTTCTTTTTTCTTAAATGTAAAATCACTTTGATAATCTTCTATTGTAAATTTTGATTTATTTTCAACCATTACTCTTTAAAAATTTTAAAATCTTTGATTTTTTTTGTATTATTTAAAATATTAAAAATTTTAATATCTTTTATATCTTTTTGAATTAACTCATCCTCAAAATAGAGAGATTGATATTCAAGTAATTTTTCTGCAGAGCTGAGATAATCATACTCCAAAGATATATTTTCAAATTCTGATTTTAATACTCTAATATTTTCTTTTGCTGTAAATAATTCGTCCTCGATCTGCTTGGTAGTATTTTTAATTACAGCTGTTGATAGAACTAAAAATAAAATCACAACTGCTAAACCAAATTTTTTCACAATTTGTCTCCATAATTTTCAATTTCAATTAAATTTCTAAATTGGTTCACTATGTCAGTATCAAAGGTATAAAAATCAGATTTTTTTATTGCATATCTAAATTTAGCAGATCTAGATGGTGGATTTTCACTTATCTCTTCATCTGAAGGTAGAATTGGTTTTTTTTGTATTAAGTTTAAAAGAGTCTCAGCTTGTTCGGTGACTGGGCTATATCTTGAAATACTTTTATTTTCTGAAAGACTTTTAAAAAAATATTTTACTATTTTGTCCTCTAAAGAATGAAATGTAACCACCCCTAAAATGCCACCTTTTTTTAAAACTTTAGTAGCATTAATAAGTCCATAAATTAACTCACTAATTTCTTTGTTTACAAATATTCTTAAAGCTTGAAACACCTTCGTCGCATTATGGACTTTAAAATTTTTCCTTTTTTTTGATTTATCAATAATTTCAACTAAAGCCCTAGTATCAATTTTATTTTTCAATCTCTCTTTTATAATATTTCTTGCAATATATTTTCCCTCTTTTTCATCACCAAAAAATTTAAAAATTTTTTCTAATTCTTTTTCATCTAATTTATTGATTGTATCTTCAGCAGAGTAGCTATTTAAACCCAATTGCATATTTAATTTACCATCTGATTCGAATGAAAGTCCTTTTTGTGGATCTTTTATTTGAGTATAAGAGTAACCAAGATCAAAAATTACACCTCTTATATTTTCATTTTTAAGTTTTAGATTGTTTAATTGACTGAATTTAATATTTTTAAAAATAAATCTGCCTTCAAAATTTTCTTTAAATTTATTTGCAATTTTTTCGCTTTCTACATCTCTATCAAGAGCAATTATGCTTGTATTCTCAAAATCAAGAATTTTTTTGGAATATCCTCCTTGACCAAAAGTACAATCAATAAATGTGCCACCATGTTGAGGGGAAAAAACGCTAATAATTTCTTTTAGCAGTACCGGGTAATGCTTTTGCATTTCCGATACTATGGTGGCTTCCATTTATTACTTTGAAGACCATTAATTCTTTTGTCTTCTTAGGAATGCTGGTATTTCAAGATCGTCATCTTCTTCTTCATTTGATGATAATAAATCTTCAGCAGTAGAATGTTCACTTTCTGAACTAAACAAATCAGGGGAGTCAGAGTCTACACCGAATTCTTTTAAATCGTTTGATATATCATCTTTAATACTCTCAGTTTCTTTATTCTCTTGAGATGTTTCAATAACTTCTTGAGTAAATGATTTTTCCATTTCATTTATAGAACTATCCTCTACAACATTTTCAGACACATGATTTGAATTAGTCATAATCTCTTCATTTACAATATTTGAATGATTATTATCATTAGCTTGTTCCTGGACAATTTCATTTTCAAGTTTTAATGCATTTGCACCGTTTGAAATCGGACTAGCGGCTGTATTAGAAAAATTAAATGATGCAGATGTTCCTAAATGTGAAAAATCTGAGTAACCTGGGTTTCTATTTTGAATTCGATGAACCATATTTATTACTGATTTTGTCTCAGGTTGTTGTCCATCTAATGATGTCGCAACAATTGAAACTCTCATTTTACCATCAAGTTCTGAGTCTGTAATAGCACCAATAATTAATTCTGCTTCTGGATCTACTTCAGCTCTTACTTTATTAACAGCTTCATCTACCTCAAAAAGTTTAAGATCTTTTCCGCCTGTAATATTAACTAGTAACCCTTTAGCACCCTTTAAAGTGTAATCATCAATCAATGGGTTGCTTATAGCCATCTCAGCTGCTTGAAGAGCCCTTCCTTCACCTTCTGCTTCTCCGGTTCCCATCATTGCTTTTCCCATTGAAGCCATTACAGTTTCAACATCAGCAAAATCTAAATTAATTAACCCTGGTCTTACCATTAAATCTGTAATGCTTTGAACACCATGCATTAAAACATTATTAGAAAGATTGAATGAGTCTTCAAATGTTGTTTGCTCATTTGCGATTTTAAATAAATTTTGATTTGGAATAACTATAATCGTATCAACATGTTTTCTTAATTCTTCCAAACCTTGTTGTGCTCTTCGCATTCTTGAGGGGCCTTCATATAAAAATGGAAGAGTCACAACACCTACAGTTAAGATATTTAATTCTTTTGCAGCTCTAGCAATCACATGAGCAGCGCCAGTACCTGTGCCACCACCCATACCAGCTGCAATAAAAACCATGTTTGCACCTTGCAGAGTATTTATAATTTCATTTAAAGACTCATCTGCTGCGGCTTGTCCTATATCAAGCTTAGCACCAGCGCCCAAGCCTTTGGTTAAATTTAAACCAATTTGAATTCTAGTTTTACATTTACTTAACTTTAAATCTTGCGCGTCAGTATTAACTGCAATAAATTCTACACCTTGTAGATTGTGTTCAATCATTTCATTAACAGCGTTTCCTCCTGCCCCGCCAACTCCCATAACTAGTAATCGTGGTTGTAACTCTTTTATTTCTGGTGTTTTAAAGTTAATTGTCATCTTTTATTTCCCCTCGTTGTTATTAAAATGTTTTTCCCATTTAAGGTTAGCTCGATTCAAATTTGCTTTTTTTCTTGCATTTACCTTAAATTTTTCAAACGCCGATGGTTCCCAAATTTGAAAAGTTTGACCTTGTCCGACGAAAAACATGTTGTTTTTTATCTTTGCATGTTTTAATAATTTTACTGAAAGAGATATTCTTCCTTCACTATCAAATTGTAAATTTATACTCTCTGCTAAAATTGATGTTGCAAAATAATCTCTTTTTTCTTCAAAAGGATTTAACGAGTCAATTGCAGAAGAAATTTTTTCAATTCTATCTTGAGAACATGCCTCTATTGAGGAATTATTAAATGATGGATAACAAATTACACCATTGTAACCTAGATTTGACAAATGTGACCTGAAATTAGCAGGCACAGACACTCTCCCTTTTTTGTCTAATCTGTTTTCGTAAGTAGATAAAAACATATATTTTTAAATTCATAAATTCCATAATTGGGAATATATGGGAATATATGGGTATTTAAAATAATAGTCAAATGTTGATTCTATGCTTAATTTAAATTGCTTTTTAAGGTAAAATTTATATTTAATTTAATTTAATAATCGATAATAAATGAATATTTTATTTAAAAGTTATCTGAAAAAATGAAAAACTTATTAATACTTCACATAAATTTATACTTTTAGTTACAACTAACTTTAAATAGCTATTATATTATTTTAGTTTTTTAAATTTGAAGTGCCAGATAAACTATAAGCCGGGTTCTGTCATTTAAACCTATCATTTGTCTAGGCTCAAGATCACTCTTAAGCTCAAGCAACTAACCCTGATGACCAGCCAAGGATGGCTTTTAGTATTTCAACAATGTCATCTCTACTTAGTCTTGCTCCCAGTGGGGTTTTCCAGCGTTCATTGTTACCAATAGAACCGGTGTGCTCTTACCACACCTTTTCACCCTTGCCATGTTATGGCGGTTTATTTTCTGTGGCACTATCCCTAGGGTTACCCCCGCCAGGTATTACCTGGCACTGTATCCTTGTGGAGCCCGGACTTTCCTCTTTAATATATTAAAGCGATAAATTATTTATCTGGCAATTGTAATTTAATGTCAATTTATAAAACTGCAAGAAAAAATAATTCATTTTTTGATTAAATTTTGACTTATAATTAAGCATTCTTTATCAATTTTTCCATTTACTATCTCTGGCCTGAACCTTCTTTGAAAAGCTTTGGTAATTTTAATCAAATAATTATTTTTACTATGATTAAAATTTTTCGGAATTTTTTTTGAATAACCAATCTTATATATATTTTTATAAAATAAATTTTTTTGAAAACTATTAACCTTTAATATTCTATTTTTTATCAAAATCTTTTGATTTATACTATGCCAATATCCAATTTTTTTTTTTGATAAATGTTTCCATGGGAACTTCTCGCCAGGATCTTTTTTTCTTTCTGGTGCTATGTCAGAATGACCTAGGATATTTTTACTATTAATTTTATATCTACTGATTAAAAATTTAGTTAACTTAATTAAAGATAATATTTGAGCATTTGTAAATTTTTTATATCCAAAACTATAGCCAGGATTTGTAATTTCAATACCTATAGAATCTTTATTTAAAGACCCATGTTTCTTCCATTTAGATCTTCCTGCATGCCAAGCTATGTATAAATCAGGAACCAAAGTTATTATTTCTCCAGTCTGTTTAATTAAGTAATGACTGCTCACTTCAGATTTTATGTCTGTAAGTCTTTTTATTGCAGCTTTTTCAGTCCTCATCCCTGTGTAATGAAAAATTAAAAACTTTATTTGGTTAACTTTTCTTTTTTTTGAATTAAAGTTTGGAGAATAATTTAATAAAGTTTTTATAGCCATTTTTGGGTCATATTTAACACTTAATCTGGATTTACATTATTACATTATGTACTATATAATCTATTCAATAATGAAAAAAATTTTAACAATTTTAGTACTGTCATTTTTTGTCTTCGCCAATTCATTTGCTGGAAGTGATGGAGAGTTAAATCTCTCAAAAAAATCAAAATCAGTTAAAGATTGTTTTGAACCTATTAATAGAATTACTTTTTCTGTAAATATGGGTTTAGACAAAGTTATTTTTAAACCAGTTGCAAAGGGTTATAGGGTTTTACCCTCGCCAGTTAGAGCTGGAGTAAGCAACGTACTCGATAACTTGACAACATTAGTTACTATCCCAAATAATGTTTTACAAGGTGAATTAGGAAAAGCAGGAGTAAACACTGGAAGATTTGCGATCAATACAACAATCGGAGTTTTAGGGATATTTGATGTAGCAGAGGCTATTGGCTTTCCAGAATATGAAAAAGAAGATTATGGTCAAACACTTGGCACTTATGGAATAGGGCCTGGGTGCTATTTAGTTCTACCTGTAATTGGACCGTCTACTGTAAGAGATACTGCAGGTTCGTTTATAAATATAATGGGGGGTGATCCATGGTATAACGCATCTGTAAACGGCAATAATGAATATTTAAGTGACTCAAGTTATGCTGCCTCAAGAGTTATGTCGGGGATAGATTTTAGAGCAAAAAATATTGACTCTTTTGAAAATTTAGAAAAAAATTCTATGGACTTTTATGCTTCAGTGAAAAGTTTATATTTACAAGATAGACAAATGAAAATTTCTAACACCAAAGCTGTTATTGAGACAATGGATGATAGTGATTGGGAAGAAATAGAAACTAATTAAACAGTAAATTAAAAAATTCATGAAAAAAATTTTTGCTTTTTTCTTATTTACACTTATATTTTTTACAAACAGCAATACTTCATTCTCAATCGAACCTGATGTTTTTATTCAATCTACAGTCAATAGGGCAGCCAACACATTAAGTGGTGATTTTTCAAAAGATGAAAGAATTGAAAAATTAAAACAGATTGCTAAAGAAACAGTAGATATCACAGGAATAGGCTATTACTCTTTGGGCTCTCACAGGAAAAGTTTAAGTAAAGAACAATTATCGACCTATAAAAAAGCTTTTGAAGAATATTTTTTAAAAAGTTTTTCCAGCAGATTGGCGGAATACTCAAATCCTGAAATTAAAGTAATATCAAAAAATAAATTAAATAAAAATTACACAATAATTTTAAGCAAGTTGGTAGCAACGGATAGTAGACCTGAGGTAAAAATCGAATGGAGAGTATATACAAAGAATCCTGAAAATTTATTAATTAGAGATTTAATTATAGAAGGACTAAGTTTAGCTAGAACGCAAAAAGAGGAATTCTCATCAATCATAAATTCTAACGATGGTAAAATTGAGGCTCTTCTTAAAAATTTATCAGATTTTTCTGCTAAATAATTTTACATTATAGTGTAAATTTATTTTGTAATGAAAAAAATAAATGTTTCCTCCAAAACATCTATTATAATTTCAATAATTACATCAATCATATTTGTACTATACTTTGCCTACAAGGGCTTCGTAGTTTATTTTATACAAAAAGCTATGGATGATACTTTTGTAGGCGGAAGTGCATCCGATATAACAATTACTCTTTGGTTTGGAATTTCACTTTCAATGGTTCTTTCAATGTTTTTATTTTTTCAATTTATAAAAATCAAAGATTTAAACAGCCAAAGAGTTATCCAAAAGGGGATATTTATAGGATGGGCTATAATTTCGATAGTGATGATAATATTTGTGCCTTCTTATATTTACCTTAATTTAGTTTCTATTATATCTTCAATAGTTGGTCTTTTATCTTCAATCACACTTAAGGGAATGATTGCTAAAGATTTAAAAGAAAGAAAAGAAACTTTATCTGAAAAAGAAATATATTTATTGCAAAAATTGGCAGGAATAAAAAATCCAAAAGATAAATAGCATCTGATCGCAGGTTAGGGCTAGAACCTAGGACCAATACATTATGAGAGTTCTGAAGAAACACAAATGAAGATTGGGTTACTTCATTTATTTTAATTTTAGGTCGGGTTATGCTTTCTGTAGTATCTACTGCAATAGGAGATATAGAAAATTAACTATATATTTTTAATTTAATAAATTTTGTCTCCAAAAAGCTAAATATTCTGGCATAAAAGTTTTTCCGTGATTACCGCCCTCGGTTACACCTTTGCCTAAACATTTTTCTTTTTTTAAACCTTTAAAAAGTAATTTAAATGCTTTTCTTGGATTTTTTCGCGATATATTATTAAATTCATCCAAGCTTTTTACAACTCCATTTTTTATCATCATATCAAGAAATTCTTTATTAGGATTACCATCATCCTCGGTATACAATTTCGGACACTTCCACATATACATTGTTCTTTTTGAAAACTCTATCTCGTAATTACCAGTAAATAAATGATACCATCCTTCTCTCAAATCAATTTTAACATCAGCTCCTTTAGCTTGCATCTTTTCCATTAATTCTACGCATGGACCTGGTAAAGTATAATCTTCTGCTAAACCATGAACATACCAAATTTTAGTTTCTATAATTGGAGAGGGATTCCTAAACATTGCAGTCATTCCACATTCGGCAGATCTAGGCTGAGAAGCAGCAAAATAAAGATCTTTACTAACTAAGGCATCTCTCAATCTTTTTTCAGCAGCCATAATTGAAAGGTTTCCTCCACGTGAATAGCCAGAGACACCAACTTTTTTAATATTTATTTTTGGATCCTTACTGAGATATTCTAATGCCATAAATGTATCTATGTAAGTAGACCATAAAGAGGCTTTTGATTGATCTAGATGTGTATGCTTTACACCTCTAGCAGAAAAATTATCTAAATACATTGTAGCTATCCCCATGTCTAACAAAGGCTTTTGTTGGTTTCTCATAAACTCTAACCAGTCTTTAGTAAATTCTCCTGCTCCAGCACTACTATGAACAATTAACAATAGAGGAAATGGACCTTCGCCCTCAGGATAAGTAATAAGAGCATCAACCACTATTGGACTCTCTTTGTACCAGCCCTCCATAATGCCTTTATAGTCTGAAGTTTGATACGATTTAATTTTAATCAATTTTCCATTGCCTAGTTGTTTAGACAGTTTCTTAAGAGGTGTTTTTTTTGGTTTAATTTCCTCTGAAGCAAAGGATAGGTTTGAAAAAAGTGTTAAAAACAAAATTATTATTAAAATTTTCATTTTTGTAATTAAATTTAAAAAAAAATATATCAATTTAAATATTTTGTAAACAATACATTACCAAACAATGTACGACTACTTATGGTACTCTCAGAGAAAATTTTTAGAGTATTTTTACTTAAATTTTAAAAAAAAAAAATTTTAACTTTGATTTTACTTAATTTGGTGGGCCCGCCAGGACTCGAACCTGGGACCAATACATTATGAGTGTACTGCTCTAACCAACTGAGCTACAGGCCCAAAATATTAGAGTTAATTATATCATTTTTATAAAGTTATCAATTATAGATAATTATTAATGGTGGGCCGTGTTGGTTACGCTCCAACTACCCCTGCAATGTCAATGCAGTACTCTACTATTGAGCTAACGGCCCAGTAAAATTAGCTTTCTAAGAAACTTTTTAATTGCTTAGATCTGCTAGGATGTTTTAGTTTTCTAAGAGCTTTTGCCTCAATCTGTCTAATTCTCTCCCTTGTTACAGAAAATTGAAGACCTACTTCCTCTAAAGTATGATCAGTATTCATTCCAACTCCAAATCTCATTCTTAAAACTCTTTCCTCTCTTGGTGTAAGAGTAGATAAAATTTTAGTTGTAGCTTCTCCAAGATTTGATTTAATTGCTTGTTCCAATGGAGCTAGCGCTTTAGTATCTTCTATAAAATCACCCAAACTACTGTCCTCTTCGTCACCAACAGGTTTTTCAAGTGATACTGGTTCTTTTGAAATTTTTAATACTTTTCTAACTTTATCAAGTGGCATTCTAAGTTTTTGAGCTAATTCCTCTGGCGTAGCTTCTCTTCCAAACTCACTTAAAATAAGTCTTTGCGTTCTTACAATTTTATTAATTGTCTCAATCATATGAACTGGAATTCTAATTGTTCTAGCTTGGTCCGCTATTGATCTTGTGATTGCTTGTCTAATCCACCATGTTGCATAAGTAGAAAATTTATATCCCCTTCGATATTCAAATTTATCAACAGCTTTCATCAATCCTATATTTCCTTCCTGAATTAAATCTAAAAACTGAAGACCTCTGTTTGTATATTTTTTAGCAATTGAAATTACTAATCTTAAATTAGCTTCAACCATTTCCTTTTTTGCAATTCTAGATTCTTTTTCACCTTTTTGGACTCTACTAACTAATTTTTTAAAATCAGTTACAGAAATTCCTAATTTATGACTTATTTCAATTAATCTTTCTCTAATATTCCTAAATTCTTCTTTATTTTTTGCAAAAAATTGCTTCCAGATTGAGTTGGTATCTAAAAACTTTTTAAGATTAGGATTAATTTCATTACCAATATAAAACTTAATGAATTCATTTCTTGGTATTTTATGATCCATAGCAAGTCTCAAGAGGTTTCCTTCTAATGATATGATTTTTTTATTTTCTACGTAATGTTTTTGTACTAGTTCCTCTAAAACTGAAGGCGACAATTGGAGTGATTTAATGTTTTCTAAAATATCATCTACAATTTTTTGATATCCTTTTTCTTTTGCTGGAGAAAAATTTCGTGAATTTAAAACACAATCTAGTTTTTCTTTTTGATATTTGATTAACTTATTATATTCTTTAGTTAGAACGCTAACAGTTTTCAAAACCTTTGGTTTTATTTCAGTTTCCATTGCAGCGAGTGTTGGATTAAAATCATCATCCTCACTATCACCAGAACCCTCGTCTTTTTCTGTTTCACCAGCATTCTTTTGTTTTGCACTAGGTCCTGTAGTTTCGTCTTCCATATAATTTGTATCAATATCAATAATTTCTCTGACTAAAATTTCATCTTTTTGTAATTGATCGTTCCATTCAAAAAACTGTTGCGCAGTCATTGGACTTTGTGATAGAGCGATTAACATTACATCCTTTCCAGCTTCAATTCTTTTTGCAATCGCTATTTCACCCTCTCTTGAAAGTAACTCAACTCCTCCCATCTCACGCAAGTACATTCTAATGGGATCATCACTTTTCTCCATTGACTTACCTTCTTCTTTGGAAGACCCTTCTTTTTTTCTTAATACTTTAAAATCTGATTTCTTTTCAACTAATGTAATATTTTCATCTAATATATGAATGAAGGCTTGTGCTAAATTTTCATTTGATAGATTTCTTTTACCTAGGGATTTATTTAATTCTTCATAAGTTATAAAACCCCTATGAGTTCCACGACCCATTAATCTTGCAAATGATTTTGTAATAATTCTTTCCACAGTAATATAAGTTCGAAAGACTTATATAATATCAAATTTGTAAAAATCCATTGCTAAATTGTTAGTATTAATTGAATTTTCTCTCGTTTTTCAACTCTTTTAGCTCATTGAATGTTGTTTCACTCATGTCTTTAGAAAACTTCGATTCTAATTCTTGTATTCTAAATTCAAGATCGTAATTAAAAAGATCTTTAGAGATATCATCTATTAATTCTATAACTTGATTTTCATTATCAGGCTTATTTTTCAAAATATGTTTTATAGGGGCAAATTTATTAATTTTATCTAATAATTGTTTATCTAAATTTAGATCATCAACCCTTATTTGTTCTCCTGATTTTAATTTCTGAATAATTGTATTAAGTATTTGTCTATTTATTTCAGTAAAAAATTTAATATCTTCAATTAAATGAACATTAGCCTGTAAAAGTAAAAGATTATTTAGAACTAAATATAACAATGAAAATTCTTTTAACTCAACGCCTGATATAGATTTACTCTCATTAAAATGCTTTTTTGTTGTATCTAGAGATTTAGTTTTTTTGACATAATACTTATTTTTATTTTGGTTAGAATGGGGAGTTAATTCAGCTATTTTTTCTAAAAAATATTCGAGAACATACTTTTTAATTAAATCATCTTTAATAGTATTGGCTATAGCTCTAAGTTTTTTCTCAAATATTGCCATGGACGATGGGTTATTTTCTGTTTGCTTCTTATAATGACTAAAAATAAACTGATGAATGGATAACTTACTTTGCTTGGTAAACTCTACGAAGTAATTTTTGCCATTTTTATTAACATAACTGTCTGGATCTTCCTTATCAGGTAAGAATAAGAAAGATATTTGTTTTTCAGGTTTTAATTCTTTTATAGAATTTTCTGCTGCCCTAAGAGCTGCTTTGTAACCACTTTCATCGCCGTCAAAACAAATAATAATGTCATCAAAAAACTGATTTAAAGTTAATATTTGTTTATCTGTTAAAGATGTTCCAAGATTTGCAACTACATTTTCAATTCCATTTTTACTTAAACCAACTACATCCATATAACCCTCAACTAAGTATATATAATCTAATTTATTTGATAATTTTCTTGCAAGATCTAAGTTATATAAGTTTGATCCTTTTTTGAAAAAATTTGTCTCTGGTGAATTAATATATTTTGGTAAATAATCTAAGTTTTCGATTATTCTTCCACCTAATGCAATTGGCTGACCTGAAATATTGTTAATTGGAAAAATTAATCGTCCTCTAAATCTTTCAACATATGTTTTCTTTTTTTCATCTAAGTAAAATAAACCACTTTCAACTAAAGTTTGTTCATTAAATTCATTTTTTAATTTTTCAAAAAAATTTGGATTTTTTTCTATATATCCAATTTTAAACCTCTTAACTTCATTTTTACTTAAAAATCTTTTTTTTAAATAATCTCTTGCATTAGAATAAGTCTCATTTTTAAGTAATTCATTGTGATAAAAATTTACATATTGATCATAAATTGAGAGATACTCTTTCCATTTTTTCTCTCTTTCTTCATCTTGTTTTGAAAACATATATGGCTGCATTCCAGCTAATTGAGCGAGATGTTTAACTGCTTCACCAAATTTTAAATTCTGAATTTTCATCACAAAATCAAAAATATTGCCATGTTCTGATGTTGCAAAACAATGATAAAATTCTTTTTCATCATTGACTGTAAATGATGGAGTTTTCTCATTTTTAAATGGAGATATACCTACGTATTCTTTGCCTCTTTTCTTAAGTGCAACTGACTTTGATACAACTGAAGAAACTTTTAGTCTTGTTTTAATCTCGTCAAGGTACTCTTTTGGATATTTCATTAACTGCTCAGTAATTCTTTAATAAGAGGTCCAGCTTTTGCAAAATCAATTTCATCAGCGTGCTTTTTTTTAAGCTCACCCATTACTTTACCCATATCTTTTAAAGAACTCGCCCCAATCTCAGAAATAACAGCAGCACATATTTTCTTAGTTTCTTCTTCACCAATTTGTGTTGGTAAAAATCCTGTTAAAATATCATATTCATTTTGCTCAACTTCCAAAAGGTCAATTCTGTTATTTTTCTTATAAATTTCAATTGATTCGGCTCGTTGTTTAACCATTTTTTTTAATAACTTTTTAATATCTTCATCGTCAGTATCTTTTTTGTTTGGTCCCGATCTATTAACAATATCCAAGTCTTTAATTGAGGATAATATTAACCTATAGGTTGATATTTTAATTTTATCTTTTGATTTTAAGGCATTTTTATATTCAGTTTCGATTGTTTCTTTCAATGACATAATTTTTTTAATCTACTTCAAAGAAAAAATTCTTCAAAAGAAAAATTGTTTTTTTACAATTTTATAATACATCTCTGTTGCGATAATAAAGCAATTATTGTATTAACCTTTAACTCATGAGTTGTAATTGATCAAAAAAGCAAAAAAAACTAACTCAAAAAATTCTCAAATCAATACAGGCGTTTTAGTTCTTGAAAATAAGAGGGTTTTTAGAGGAATTGGGATTGGTTACAAAGGAGAAGCTACCGGAGAGGTTTGTTTTAATACCTCGTTAACTGGTTATCAAGAAATAATATCAGATCCATCTTATGCAGGACAAATAATAAACTTTACATTTCCCCACATAGGAAATGTTGGAACTAATAAACAGGATTATGAAAGCGATAAAATTTGGACCAAAGGGGTGATTTTTAATTCTGAAATAACTTCTCCATCAAACTATAGATCTTTTCAACATTTGGATGCATGGCTTAAGAAAAATAAAATAATTGGTATTACTGGATTAGACACCAGAAGTTTAACAAATTTTATTAGGGATAAAGGTGCTCCTAAGGGAACGATTGCCAATTCAAAAACTGGAAAATTTAATATTAGTAAACTAACCAACTCAACAATAAAATGGAGTGGTTTAAAAAACCTTGATCTCGCAGAAAAAGTAACATCACCAAAGAATTATACTTGGAAAGGTCTTAAAACTTGGAAAAAAGAAACAGGTTATAAAAAAAATAATAAAAATTCATTTCATGTAGTGGCGATTGACTATGGAATAAAAAAAAATATTTTAAGATATTTTTCAGACTTTAATTGCAAAGTAACTGTAGTTCCATGTAAAACATCTGCAAGTAAAATTTTATCTCTTAAACCAAATGGTATATTTCTATCAAATGGACCTGGAGATCCTGCAGCAACAGGAAAGTATGCAATCAATATAATTAAAGATTTAATTAAAATTAATTTACCAATTTTTGGAATTTGTTTGGGCCACCAAATTCTTGCTCTCACATTGGGTGGAAAAACAAAAAAAATGAAACTTGGTCATAGAGGTGCAAACCATCCAGTTAAAAACTTGATACATGATAATGTTGAAATCACTAGTCAAAATCATGGCTTTGTTGTAGTTGAAGAAAATTTACCGAAAAATATTGAGATTACTCACAAGTCCTTATTTGATGACACTATCGAAGGAATAAAACTTAAAAATAAACCAGTTTTTTCGGTCCAATATCATCCTGAGTCTAATCCAGGACCACAAGATAGTGTTTATTTGTTTCAAGAATTTATTAACAACATGAAAAAAAATGCCAAAAAGAAAAGATCTTAAAAAAATTTTAGTTGTTGGTGCCGGACCAATTATAATTGGTCAAGCATGTGAATTTGATTATTCTGGAACACAAGCCTGTAAAGCATTAAGAGATGAAGGTTATAAAGTGGTCTTAATTAACTCAAATCCAGCAACAATTATGACCGATCCAGACGTTGCTGATCAAACTTATATCGAGCCAATTACTTTAGAGGTTTTAGAAAAAATAGTTAAAAAAGAAAAACCGGACGCAATACTTCCAACAATGGGTGGCCAAACTGCTCTTAATCTTGCAATGGAAGCAGAAAAAAAAGGAATATTAAAAAAATATAAAATAGAACTGATAGGCGCAAACTCTAAAGCAATTTCAAATGCTGAAGACAGAAAAAAATTTAGAGAAAATATGATTGATATTGGTTTGGATTTACCTAAATCAGAAATCGTCAATAATATTAATCAAGCATCTAAAGTTTTGAAAAAAATAGGTCTGCCTGCAATTATAAGACCAGCCTTTACTCTTGGAGGTCTTGGAGGAGGAATAGCTAAAAATAAAAAAGACTACCTAAAAATAATTAAAAATGGTTTGCACGAATCTCCGGTTAGCCAAGTTCTAGTTGAAGAGTGTCTAGAAGGATGGAAAGAATTTGAAATGGAGGTTGTAAGAGATAAGAAAGATAATTGTATTATCATTTGTTCAATTGAAAATATTGATCCAATGGGAATTCATACGGGAGACTCTGTTACTGTTGCTCCAGCACTTACTCTTACCGACAAAGAATACCAAGTGATGCGGAATGCATCGATTGCATGTTTAAGAAAAATTGGAGTTGAAACAGGTGGTTCCAATGTTCAATTTGCTATCAACCCAAAGAATGGTCGAATGGTTGTAATTGAAATGAACCCAAGAGTATCAAGATCATCTGCACTTGCATCAAAAGCAACTGGTTTTCCAATTGCAAAAGTAGCAGCTAAACTTGCTATTGGATACACATTAGATGAACTAAAAAATGAAATTACAAAAGTAACACCTGCATCATTTGAGCCAAGTATTGATTATGTCGTAACTAAAATACCTCGATTTACGTTTGAAAAATTTTCAACTTCGCCAGCATCATTAGGTACTTCTATGAAATCTGTTGGTGAAGCTATGGCAATTGGGAGAAATTTTAAAGAATCTCTTCAAAAAGCCATGGTATCGCTTGAAACAGGTTTTTCAGGGTTAGATAGAATTTTCAATTTAAATAAAAAACAAATAGAAAAAAAACTTAAAGAAAATATTCCAAATAAAATTTTACTTGTTGCTGAAGCAATTAGAAAAAAAATTAATTTAAAAAGAATATTTGTTTTATCAAAAATTGATCCATGGTTCTTAGAACAAATAAAAGAAATTGTAGACAATGAAAATAATATCAAAAATAAAGGATTGCCAATAGATTTTAACGAATTTAACAGAATAAAATCAATTGGGTTCTCAGATAAAAAATTATCAGAGTTAACTAATACTAATGAAGATGTTGTCAGACGAAAAAGAATGGCACTTAAAATATTGCCTGTATTTAAGAAAGTAGACACCTGTGCTGCAGAATTCAAATCTTTCACACCATATATGTATTCAACTTATCAAAGAAATTTCTCAATAAATTCTGAGTGTGAAGCTGAACCTTCCTCTAAGAAAAAAATTATAATTTTAGGTGGTGGACCTAATCGAATTGGTCAAGGAATTGAATTTGATTATTGTTGTTGCCAGGCAAGCTTTTCATTAAAGGATGCTGGTTTTGAAACAATCATGATTAATTGTAACCCTGAAACAGTGTCAACAGATTACGATACTAGTGATCGATTATATTTTGAACCTCTTAAAGAAGAGTATGTTTTCAATATAATAAAGAAAGAAAAAGAAAAGGGTAAACTGGTTGGTATTATTGCTCAATTCGGCGGTCAAACTCCAATTAAGCTTGCAAGATTTTTACACGATAACAAACTTCCAATTTTAGGAACACAATATACATCAATTGATCTTGCAGAAGACAGGGATAGATTTAGAAATTTACTTAACAAATTGAATTTAAAACAAGCAGAGAGTGGAATTGCAAAAACATTCAAACAAGCAATTCAAATAGCTGAAAAAATAGGTCTTCCATTAATGGTTAGACCTTCATATGTTTTAGGTGGTAGAGCAATGGAAATTGTTCACGAAAAAAATCAACTTAAAAACTTTGTAGAAGAAGCTTTTAAAGCAGCAGAAGAAAATCCAATTCTAATTGATAAATTTATTGATCATGCAATGGAAGTAGATGTTGATGCAATATCTGATGGAAAACGAGTTCATGTTGCAGGAATTATGCAGCATATAGAGGAGGCAGGAATTCATTCAGGAGACTCTGCTTGTAGTCTGCCTCCAATTTCAATTAAGCCATTTTTAATTAAAGAAATTGAAAATCAAACTAAAAAGTTAGCTTTGGCATTAAAAGTTAAAGGTTTAATGAATATACAATTTGCAATTAAAAAAGATGAAATTTACGTAATTGAAGTTAATCCAAGAGCAAGCAGAACCGTGCCCTTTGTATCAAAAGCAAAAGGTCTTCCCTTAGCGAAAATTGCATCCCGTGTAATGGCAGGTGAAAAATTGTCTAAATTTAATTTAAAAGATAAATCTAAAGGCATGTATGCAGTTAAGGAAGCTGTATTTCCATTTAATAAATTTCCTAACAGTGATTTACTTTTAGGTCCTGAAATGAAATCAACTGGTGAAGTAATGGGATTTGATAAAAACTTTGGAATGGCATTTGCTAAAAGCCAAATCGCATCAGCTAACTCATTACCAAAACAAGGACTTGCGTTTATATCATTAAAAGACTCGCACAAAGATGAGGGAATTGATTTGGCAAAAGAACTTATGAAACTTAATTTCACATTATGTGCAACAAAAGGAACGGCAAAATATATTAGAAAACATGGAATGAAATGTAAGATAATTAACAAGGTAAGTAGTGGCTCTCCTCATATAGTTGACGTCTTAGACTCAAAAAAAATTGCATTAGTAATTAATACTGGCGGTGGAAATACAGAACACAGATTAAATGATGCAATTGCACTTAGAAGAGGAACGCTTAAAAATAAAGTTCCTTATTGTACAAATATGTCAACCGCTCAAGCTTGTCTTGAGGCAATTAAATCACTTAAAACTAAAAAATTAGAAGTTATTTCTCTACAGGATATTTAGATTTTAAACATCAACAATCAATGTGTCCTTAGACCCTCCACCTTGAGAGCTATTAACAATTGTACTTCCTTTTCTAAGTGCAACCCTTGTTAATCCTCCCGTGCTAACATACGCAGTTTTTCCAGTAAGTACAAACGGTCTTAAATCAAGATGCCTAGGCTCAATGTCATTTTCAGTAATAGTTGGCGCAGTTGAAAGAGTTTCAAGAGGTTGAGCAATATACTCTCTTGGATTTTTTTTAATTTTAGCTATTACCTCATCTCTTTCGTTTTTATCTGCTTTAGGACCTATCATTATTCCATAACCACCTGAGGCATTGGCGGGTTTCACAACTAATTTTGATATATTTTCAATAACATAATTTCTTTCATTTTTATTGTGACATAAGTAAGTTTCTACCTGATTCAAAATAGGTTGCTCACCAAGATAATAAACAATCATTTTATTAACATACGAATAAACTACTTTGTCATCGGCAATGCCTGTACCAATTGCATTAATTATTCCAACATTTCCTTTGCGCCAACTTTTAAATAGTCCCGGTACACCAATTAGAGATCCTTTATAAAAAACTTTAGGATCAAGAAAATTATCATCAAGACGTCTGTATATGCAGTCAACTTTTAATGGACCTTTTACAGTTTTCATATAAACCACATCATTTTCAACAAATAAATCTTTTCCTTCAACTAAAGCAATACCCATTTGATCGGCTAAAAAAGAGTGTTCAAAATATGCTGAGTTATAAATTCCTGGGGTTAAAACTACCATATGTGGATTTGAGGTTTTCTTGGGTATACATTCAACCATGCAATTAAAGAGTTTATTAGTGTATTGATGAATTGATGCAACTTTATATCTTGTGAATAATTCAGGAAAAACATCTCTCATTACCATTCTATTTTCAAGCATGTAGGATACACCTGATGGAACTCTTAAGTTATCTTCTAAAACCAAATAATCACCATTTGTATTTCTTATTAAGTCTACACCAGAAATATTTGACCAAGCTTTATGCTTAGGAGAAAATCCATCACATTCTTTTACATAATAGGGTGAATTAAAAATAATTTCTTTTGGAATTACTTTATCTTTAAAAATTTTTTTATGATTGTAAACATCGTCAATAAACAGATTTAATGCTTTTACACGTTGTTTCAAGCCCTTAGAAACTTTGTTCCATTGTTTTCTTGGTATTATCCTAGGAATAATATCTAAAGGCCATTTTTTTTCTTCAGCCCTATTATTTGCTGCATATACTCTAAAATTTATACCTCTTGCGCTTATTGTACTTTGACAATTCTTCTCTATTTCTTGAAGTTTTTTTTTACCATATCTTTCTAAAATAGACGAGATTATAGCTGCGTGTTTTCTAAGTTTGTTATCTTTTGTAAAATATCCATCATAAGCTTGTTTAGAATTGTAATTGTTCCAGAGTTTTGAAGCCATAAGTGAATAGTGTTTAATAATTGTCTTAAATAATCAAATGCATAATGCAGATATCAGTTATGCTTTTAATAGATTATTAATTAATGTTAAAATTATCTATTTTATTAATTGAGATGACATATTGTATAGGTATTAAAACTAATGATGGTCTAGTTTTTGCATCAGACTCTAGAACAAATGCAGGTCTAGATAACGTGAATATCTACTCTAAAATGTTAACTCATGATGTTGGTGATAGAACAATAGTTATAGTCACATCGGGAAACTTAGGTACCTCGCAAGCAGTTTATAAATCTATTGAAAAAGATTTGAAAAGTTCGACTGGTATAATGAATCTGAATACTTGCAGTGACTTTGAACAAATTGCATCATATGTAGGTTCACTTAATATTGAACACTCTTCTCCACAAGGTATAAATACCGATAATGTTTTACTAGGATCTACATTTATTGTGGGAGGACAAATCAAAGGTCAGGGACATGAATTATATTTAGTTTACCCTCAGGGAAATTATATCAGACCGGCAGATAGTAAACCTTATCTAGTTATTGGCGAAGTAAAGTATGGTAAACCAATTCTTGATAGAGTTATAAAGCCAGATGTGTCAATCGGAGATGCATCAAGATGTGCGCTAATTTCAATGGACTCAACCTTAAAAAGTGATTTGACTGTTGGACCTCCAATAGACTTTGCTGTTCATAAAAAAGATGCTGATAAATTATTGTCGCTTGAATGTCTAAGTATAACGGACAAAGCTTATTCTAAAGTTTGCAATGAATGGTCTGAGGGAATTTTTAGAGTTTTTGACTCTTTTCCTCGATTTGATTGGGAAATATAATACTATTTAACTTTCCAATCAGTTTTAAACGTTACATAGTTTACTTGAATACAACGTCTTTCTTTGACAATCTTTTTTTTTTCCATGCCATGCCAGGTATTTGGGCCACTGGTAAACATATAGCCATAGTTATTTTTATAAGGAACTGTTTTAACCTTTTCTAATTTTTCATTATAAAAATCTGTTCCAAGTTCCTCAGATTCGTTAGCATTATTAACGAATATTAAGCCTGACATAAGTTTTTCTTTAATATCACAATGAGGCTTTAACCAAAAACCTTCTCGATCACAAATAACCTCAACTCTAACATATGAGTTTGATAAATCTTTATTAATCATTTTTGAAATAGTTTGATGGACTTCTTTAGTTTGAAGTTCGTTGATAAATTTTACTAGATTTGGAAATTGTTTTTCATTTTCTTTCGTTACGAAACATCTAAATTTAATTGCTTCACCTCCAGATGCTATACCCTCTCTAAATTCAGCAGCACCACCATCGATTGCTCTTGTCCCATCGTAGTTAAGATTGTGTTTACTCACATCTGGTATGTCAGCTTTAATTATTTCTTCTATTGCCCCATCTGTAAGTGCATTATGATATTCCCAATGATCAAATGGGAAATTGTGTTTTTTTGATTGAGCTTGAATTGAATTTAAAAATGACATTAAGAATTAATTTTTTGTTTTATAATATTTGCAACTCTATTCGTTTCATCAAGTTTTTGATAGTTCCAATCTTTAATTTCTTCACCTAAATTTCGAGTAATATTTAACTCTCTAAATAAATTTCTAAATCTTTGAAATCTTTTGTCTTTTTTTTTAGGTAAAATACTAGCTATATAAATTGGTTTTCCAGTTAATGCTGCTTCGGATATCATTGAGCTAGAATCACATGTAACAATAATATTTTGAGCTATTGCTAAAGCTGACAGATAGGCTTTTTTATCAATATCCATTATAACTGTATGATCATCTCCAAAATAGTCATTTGCATATTGAATAATATTAGTTGGTGTTCTCATTGATGGTATTACCACTAATTGAAAATTATATATTTTTGATAATTCATTAATTTTTTTAAAAATATTATTTATATTTTTTGAGGAATAATCATAATATTTTGTAGGTCCACCCATTATTAAAGTCCAAATTACTCTCTCATCTTTTTTGATAAAAGAATTTAAATAATCCTTATTTTCATTAATTTCATTTTCAGTAAGATAATGAATTGCTCCTCTAGTACTAATTACATTTTGGCCTTTCATCGCATCATGTTCTGGAGCAACGATAAAATCAAAATACTTTAAATCTACTTTTGGATCTTGAATATGAATATTAAATATTTTTTTATTTGAACTATTTTTTAAATGAATTGATGGAATAACACTTTTACGACCACAAGATATGATAATATCAAAATTATCATGATCAATTTTTTTATAAACACTTTGTGAGATAGGTGTCACTTTTGGAGGAATCAGTTTCCAAAAATTATTTAGTTCAACTGTGTGGTGTGTAAAGTCTATTTCTAAAGCTTTTGCCAAACCCTCTACTTGGCTAATCATGCCATGCATTCCCTGGGTTAATAATATGCCTTTTAATTTTGTCATTTATCCTTATATAACTTTTGTATGAGTGATAATCCAACTAAACACACAAAAGTGTTAATAATTGGATCTGGTCCAGCCGGATACACAGCAGCCGTTTATGCAGCTCGAGCAATGTTAAGCCCTATATTAGTCTATGGTTCTGCACCCGGTGGACAATTAACTACAACAACAGATGTAGAAAATTATCCAGGTTTTGCTGATGTGATTCAAGGTCCATGGCTAATGGATCAAATGAAAGACCAGGCTAAAGCTGTTGGAACTGAAATGATCGAAGATCATATTTCATCAGTAAATTTAAAAACCACACCCTTTGAAGCTTTAGGTGATAGTGGCCAAAAATATACTGCGGAAAGTATAATTATTTCAACTGGTGCTCAAGCAAGATGGTTAAATTTAGAATCCGAACAAAAATTTAGAGGCTTTGGAGTTTCTGCATGTGCTACATGCGATGGTTTCTTCTTTAAAGATAAAGAAGTTGCAGTTGTTGGTGGTGGTAATGCAGCTGTTGAGGAAGCAATGTTTCTTACAAAATTTGCATCCAAGGTAAAACTAATACATAGAAGAAATGAATTAAGAGCTGAAAAATTGCTTCAAAAGAAATTAATGGAAAATAAAAAAATTGAAATCATCTGGGATAGTGCCGTTGATGAAGTAATTGGAGATGGTGAACCCAAAAATGTTACAGGTCTCAAAATTAAAAATTTAAAAACTAATAATATTGAAGAAATTAAAATTGATGGTTTATTTATTGCAATTGGTCATGATCCTGCAACAGCATTATTTAAAGAGCAATTGAATATGGATAAAGAAGGTTATTTAATAACTAAACCAGACTCGACAGAAACTAATATACCTGGAGTTTATGCTGCAGGAGATGTTAAAGACAAGACTTTTAGACAAGCTGTAACTGCTGCAGGTATGGGCTGTATGGCAGCATTAGAAGCTGAAAAATTTTTATCACATTAAAGAATGAAATTAAATTGGCTTATTTTTGCAACAGGATGGATGTCATTCAGAGCGCTAGGATCAGGCTTATTTTTGTTTTGGACTTTTACAGGTAATGAACGTTCAGCACCCTCTGAATGGATAGTCCCTTTTGTAGGTGACTTTATAATTGGAATCACTGCAATATTCTTAGTTTACTACATTATAAAAAAACCAAGTGCTATTTTATGGGGTCTATTACTTTCATGGAATGTAGTTGGTCTATTCGATTTATTTGGAGCAATTATGGTCAGTTTTGAAGCTCCTTTTGGACCTTTGCCAGAAATAGGATTAAATTCCTCGGGTGTAAGATTTGTTTTAAGTTTAAATACTTTAATACAAATTTCATCAATATACTTAATGTTTCAAAAAGATATAAAAGAATATTTCAAAATTTAGAAATTTTAAAAAAAATATTAAAAAAATGACTGAGTCAGTTTTAATCGTAGGAGCAGGAAGTGGATTAAGTGCATCCTTAGCTCGCTTATGTTCCTCGAAAGGAATGAAGGTTGTTCTTGCAGCAAGAGATATTGAAAAGCTTCAAGATTTAAAAAAAGAAATTGGAGCTAATACAATTAAATGTGATGCCACTAAAATTAAGAGTGTGACAAACTTATTCAAGAAAACTGACAAAATAATTGGGGTGCCAAATTTAGTGATTTATAACCCATCAAAAAGTCTCGGAGGCAGTATTGTTGACTTAGATCCCCAAAAAGCATTTGAAGCAATTAATATTACAAGTTATGGAGGTTTTTTGGTGTCTCAACAGTCTGCAAAAAGAATGCTTAAAAAAAAACGTGGAAGTATTTTTTTTACTGGTGCCACCGCAAGTATAAAAGGTTTTCCAAATTCTTCTGTTTTTGCAATGGGAAAATTTGGTTTAAGAGGTTTGGCTCAATCATTGGCAAGAGAATTACATCCTCAAAATATTCATATTGGTCACTTTATTATCGATGGTGGTATTGGCCACGAAAATTATGGATCTTATAAGACTATACATCCAGATGAAATTGCAAAAATATATCTTCAGTTTCATAACCAAGATAAAAGTGCATGGTCTTGGGAAACTCAAATAAGAACATCTGTTGAAAAATTTTAAATATTATGAAAAATAATTTACATGTTTTCTTAGGTGCAACTGTAGCTGATGCTGCGGCTAGACCTCTACATTGGGTTTATAATCAGAAAAAACTATTAACTTATATTAAAGGAAAGAAAGATTTTACTTTTTTAAAAAAAAATAAAAGTCCTTTTTACAAAATTAAAACTGGAAAAGTATCAGGCTATAATGAAGTTGGTCAAGTTATGTTTAGAACATTAGTTGAGGGACATGAAAATATAGAAGAAAGATTTAAAAAGAATATCACTAAAAACTTTGGTCCAGGAAGTGTATATTGGAAGAACCTTAATCTTAGAGCTAAATATAGAAAAGTTAAAGATTGGCGTGGTATTATTAAAGGACCTTGGATACATCAAAATATTATTGAAACAGTTAAAAACATTAAGGCTAAAAAGAAATTTACAGGTGGTATAAAAGTAAATGAGTCTGATGGTTACTGTGCTGCTCTACCCTATTTTTTATATGGTTATGATTTTAATAGTTTAAAAAAAATTATCTCAACAATTACAGTTTCAAAAATAAGCCTTAAGTATGCTTTGGCTAAGTTTAATCTGATAGATTTGGCTCTTAAAGGTTCTAAGGATCCTATAAATGACTTTTCAAAAAAGTTTAAAAAAAATTCATACTTTAAGAGTGTTGTTGATGACATTGAAAGAGTGAAAAGACTAAAATCAAAACCTCACGTAATAGTGGTTAAAAAATTAGGAATGGCGTGCAGCTATCCTGGGACTTTTAATAGTTCAATTCACTCAATTATTAATTCAACAAATTATAAAGGTGCAATTTTAAGAACAATTAAGGCTGGAGGGTGTAATTGTTCCAGAGTTAATTTCATTGGAGCTTATTTTGCAGCTTTAAAAGGAGTAGATACTATTCCTAAATCATGGATAAAAAAAACTGACTCAGCTAAAAAGATATTAAATCAAAAATAGAATTACTTAGTTAATTCCATTATTTCGTTAGACTCAAATGTATTTTTTTGTAAATCCTCATTTGCAACTTTTATCATTGACCTTGCAACAATTTCCGAATGAATTGGCTTCATTTTTTTTAAAGGTCCTAATAATAAAGGGGATATAAGTTTAAATATAAAAATACCAATTTTCTCTCCAACTCTCTTTTCCTCTCTGTCACCTAGCAAAAATGACGGCCTCATAACTCCAAGCTTTGGAAAATTAAGTTTTTTTAATTCTTCTTCAACTTCTCCCTTGAATTTTAAATAATCTCCTGAACTTTTAGGATCTGCATAACCAGATGAAACAAAAACAAATGAATTTACAAAGTTTGATTTCGCTATTTGAGCAATTTGTTTTGGAACTTCGAGTTCTACTCTCTTGTATTCATTTTTATCTGGAGAATTTTTCTTAGTAGTGCCCATGCAAAAAAAACAGTCATCCCCTTTAATATCTTCTCTATGATTTTCTAAATTATTAAAATCTGTTTGAATAATTTCAATTTTTGGATCATTTAAATCTATTGCTGTACGAACAAATAACTTAATCTTAGAATAATTGTTATTGCCAATTAATTGATTTAAGAGATGACCTCCAACTAACCCGGATGCACCAAATATTAGAGCTGTTTTCACTAGTTCATAAAATTTAATTGTCAGTATAAAGATTTGTTATCTTAATGAAGGCATTGTTCACATTTTTTTCTATGTTAATATTACAAATCTCATACTTAAAATCTTTGTCGGCTTTATTATAGGGATATTCTGAAAATCTTAAATACTCTAGATTAGAATTATAAATCATTTTTTTTTCAACTCTGTTAACATTATAAAAAATATTATTTTTTTTCAAACAACTTCTCAAACAAGTAAAATATTTTTTTATTTCTACATAATTCATTTCGCCTAGTGATGCAGTATTCACAGCAATGTCAAAATAATTATTGGGTAGAAGGTTAGTATTTTCCGTGTCAAGAAAGACAAACTCAGCATCAATTTTTTGATACTCATTGTTTATCTCATTAGGCAGTAGATATGTTGAGTTTGGAAAATTTGTAATTATATTCATAAAACAAAAAGGTATGTTTTGAGCTAAATCTACGGAGAATATTTGCTTTACCTTTGAGTGGTTTTTAATAATTGTCATTAAATCACCACTACCTGGACCAATCTCTAAATAATTTAGAATATCTCGATCTTTGATTATATTATAAATCTCATTAAAGTGCCAAAATGAACTAAACTTCTTGATATTGTAAATGTAATTTTTTTTATAAAACATATTTCCAGTATGAAAAAATGATTTATTTTTTGGCCAATGTTTATCAAAATGTCTAATATCACAAAAACCAACACCACGATAATTTCCAACAAGATTGGAGATAAATTTTTTAACTAAAGTAATGTAGCTCGAATACTTTTCATAAGGATTAAGTTTGGTAAATTTTAATTTGTAAAAATTATCAAAACCACTAGGTTTATTACTCAATATTACCCTGTCATTCTCAAACGACAAGAGTTGCAAGTTATTTCTTTTATCCCAATGATCTGATTTATTAATTATTTTAGCTGATTTACAATAATTTTCTAGTCTTTTTAAATTTTCTGGGCTTAATTTGATTGAAAATTTATCTTTGGATATTTTTTTTAAAATTTTTTTTATCATTAATTCAACTTTTTGTTTTTTAAAAAAAACTTTCACAAAAAACTTTTATTCTTTTCATGGCTTTTTTCAAATTTTTCATTGAGGTAGCATAAGAAATTCTGAAATATCCATCTAAACCAAATGCTGAACCTTGTACTACTGCAACATTTGATTTTTCCAATAATTTTTGAACAAATTCTGTATCAGTTTTTAATTTTGTTTTTTTATTTAAAAGTCCCTTACAACTTGGAAATACATAAAAAGCTCCATTAGGAGTTAAACAATTAATTCCTTTAATCTTATTAAGGCTTTCAACTACAAAATCTCTTCTTTCTTTGAAGGCTTTTGATCTTTTTTTAATAAAACCTTGGTTTCCATTTAATGCTTCAACAGCTGCAGCTTGGCTTATTGATGATGGATTAGATGTAGATTGTGATTGAATTTTACCAATAGCTTTAATTATTTCTTTTGGGCCTGCAGCATAACCTATTCTCCACCCTGTCATTGCGTATGATTTACTGACACCATTCATTGTAAGAGTTCTGTCTTTTAATTTTGAATTTTGAGCAATTGTATAAAAATTAAAATTATCATATTTAATATGCTCATAAATATCATCACTTAGAATATGGACTTTTTTATTTTTAATTAAAACTTTTGCCAGATCTTGAATTTCTTTTTTTGTATAGCCTGCGCCTGTTGGATTTGATGGCGAATTAAGAATTATCCATTTTGTTTTTTTAGAAATCGCTTTTTTTAACTTTGATGCAGTAAGTTTGAATCCTTCTTGCTCTGTACATTTAATTATTTTTGGTTTTCCTCCTGATAATAAAACCATATCAGGATAAGATACCCAAAACGGTGCAGGAATAATTACTTCATCACCTTTATTCAAAGTAGCCATAAAGACATTATAAAGAACTTGTTTACCACCAGTTCCCACTGTTATTTGATCTGTTGAATAACTTAATTTATTTTCTCTTTTAAACTTATTTACAATTGCTTTTTTTAAAGCAGGCGTTCCATCAACAGCAGTGTATTTTGTATCTCCGCTTTTTATAGCTTTTATAGCAGCATTTTTTACATTATCTGGAGTATCAAAATCGGGCTCACCAGCACCAAGGCCAATTACATCCTTGCCTGCTGCTCTTAATTCTCTAGCTTTTTGCGTAACAGCTATTGTTGGTGATGGTTTAATTCTTTTTAAACTATCTGATATTATGCTCATTGAAATATAATTTTAATCTAATAGTTTTATAAATAATGCAGAACACTTATCAAGATCTAATTACAGCTGTGCAGAATAAAAATCCTGCAATAAGCCCAAAACTAGAGGGTGGTAAAAGGTTTCAAATGAAAACCGAATTTAAGCCTGCTGGTGATCAACCTGAAGCAATTAAACAATTGGTAAATGGTGCTAATAAAGAACAGCTTAGTCAAGTTTTACTTGGTGTTACAGGCTCTGGAAAAACTTTTACGATGGCAAAAGTTATTGAAAAAACTAATAG
This sequence comes from uncultured Pelagibacteraceae bacterium, assembly GCA_902515485.1. Classification (GTDB taxonomy): domain Bacteria; phylum Pseudomonadota; class Alphaproteobacteria; order Pelagibacterales; family Pelagibacteraceae; genus Pelagibacter. Next base: position 39,996 of record CABXUR010000006.1, read on the forward strand.
ACCAGCATTAATTTTAGCTCCCAATAAAACATTAGCAGCTCAACTTTATGGAGAGATGAAATCTTTCTTTCCTGATAATGCAGTTGAATATTTTGTATCTTACTATGATTATTACACTCCCGAAGCTTACGTTCCACGTTCAGATACCTATATTGAAAAAGAAGCATCAATTAATGAGCAAATTGATCGAATGCGTCACTCAGCTACAAGATCATTACTTGAAAGAGATGATGTAGTTATTGTATCAAGTGTATCTTGTATTTATGGTCTAGGTTCTGTCGAAGCTTACAGTAAGATGACCTTAAGCTTAAAAACTAATTATGATTATAACAGAGAAGAATTAATTAAATCTTTAGTAGCTCTTCAATATAAAAGAAATGATCAAAATTTTTATCGTGGAACTTTTAGAGCTCGTGGTGAATATTTAGAAATTTTTCCATCACATTTAGAGGACCGAGCTTGGAGATTAAGTTTATTTGGAGATAAATTGGAAAAAATTGAAGAATTTGATCCACTTACAGGAGATTTAGTAAATGAACTTAATGTAATTAAAGTTTATGCGAATAGCCACTACATCACTCCTAAACCAACTGTAGAACAAGCAATAATTAAAATAAAAAGAGAGCTTGAAGTAACTTTAAAAAAATTTAAAGAGCAAAATAAGTTACTTGAAGCGCAAAGGTTAGAGGAAAGAACAAAATTTGATTTAGAAATGATCGAAGCAACTGGCTCATGTGCTGGAATTGAAAATTACTCAAGATTTTTATCAGGTAGAAAACCTGGAGAACCACCTCCTACTCTATTTGAATACTTTCCAGATAACACTCTTATTTTTGTTGATGAATGTCATGTGACTGTTCCTCAATTAAATGGAATGTATAAAGGTGATAGATCAAGAAAAAGCAATCTTGCAGAGTATGGTTTTAGGCTACCTTCATGTATGGATAATCGTCCTCTTAAATTTGAAGAATGGGATGCGATGAGAACTCAAACAGTTTTTGTATCAGCTACGCCTGGTCCTTGGGAGTTAAAACAAACAAAAAACAAATTTGTTGAACAGGTAATTAGGCCTACCGGATTGATTGATCCTCCAGTTGAAATTAGACCTGCTAAAAACCAAGTAGATGACCTAATGCATGAGTGCTTAAAAGTAATTGATAATAATTACAGAGTGCTGGTAACCACTTTAACTAAAAAGATGGCTGAAGACCTGACAGAATACCTTCATGAAAACGGTATTAAAGTAAGATATATGCACTCAGACATAGACACTTTAGAGCGTATTGAGATTATGAGAGACCTAAGACTTGGAGTATTTGATGTTTTAGTTGGTATTAATCTTTTAAGAGAAGGTCTTGATATACCTGAATGTGCATTAGTTGGGATTTTAGATGCTGATAAAGAAGGATTTTTAAGATCTGAAACTTCTTTAATTCAAACAATTGGAAGAGCAGCAAGAAACTTAGATGGAAAAGTTATTCTTTATGCCGATAAAAAAACTAAGAGTATTAAGAACGCAATTAAAGAAACTGACAGAAGACGAACCATTCAAGTTGCCTATAACAAAAAACATAAGATTGATGCAAAAACGATAAAGAAAGAAATTGGAGATGTGCTTGAAAGTGTTTACGAAAAAGATTACGTAAAAGTTGGTACTGATGAAAATATTGGAGGTAATCTTAAAAAACACTTAAAAAGTCTTAATAAGAGAATGAAAGAAGCTGCAACCAACCTTGAGTTTGAAGAAGCAGCTAAAATAAGAGATGAAATTAGAAAATTAGAGGCTTCTGAATTAGAAATTACTTTAAATCCAAAGGTAAAAAAATATAGTTCAAAAAATAAAATGTATCCAAAAGGTAGATCAACTATGGGTTTGCCTGGTACAAGAGCACAAAAAGGAAAAAAGAAATGGAAAAAAATTTAATAACCTAATTATTTTATGAAAAAAATAATTATAACTGGTGGGGCTACAAGAATAGGTGCAGCTATTGCAAGAAAATTATCTGGTCAAAAAAAAGAAATATTAATCCATTATAATAAATCCAAATTAAAAGCAGAGGCTTTAAAAAAAGAATTAGAAAAGAATGGTACTAAAATTTACTTGGTTAAAGGAGATTTAAGCAAAGAAACTGATGTAAATAAGATAGTCAAGTTTGCAAAATCTAAATTAAAATATTTTGATTGCTTGATTAATAACGCATCCCTTTTTGAAAATGATAAATTAGAAAATTTTACAACTGATAGTTGGGGAAAACACTTAAGAACAAATTTAAGAACACCAGCACTACTATCCAAAGAATTTGCAAAAAACATTAAGGGCAAGAATAACAATATTATTAATATTATTGATCAAAGGGTTTTTAAGCTTACTCCTTATTTTTTTTCTTACACAATAAGTAAAACTGGTCTTTATACTTTAACCAAAACAAGTGCTATGAGTTTAGCTCCAAATATAAGAGTGAATGGAATAGCCCCAGGTCCAACAATAAAAAATAAAAGACAAAGTAATAAACACTTTAAAAAACAGTATTTAGCAACTCCATTGAAAAAACAAGTAGATGTTAATGAAATTTGTAATGCTGTTGACTTCTTTATTAAAAACAGTTCTATTACTGGACAAGTTTTAGCAATTGATAGTGGTCAAAATTTAAACTGGCAGACACCAGATGTGATAGGTAAAGAATGAAAAAAATTTTATTTATCTCAACCCTAATAGTTTTATTATCTACGGTTTCTTATGCCCGAGAATGTAAGACTGGAGACATAAAGGGTGACGCTTTTATCTTTAGTGATGGAAAAAAAATAAAAGTTATTAAAGGAACTGATATTCCGGATCCTTTTAATAAAATCATTATGATTTTTAACAAAGGAGGATGGAAAGTTGATCAAAAATGGGGTGAATGTAAAGATCATGTTCCTAAACAATTAGGTCAAATATCTGGAACAAAGATAAAAGGTAAAGAATTGGTCTTAATGTTAAATGGCAGATTACATAAAGCAGGTGGTTCTGATGGTCATAAATGTGGCTGGAAATTCAAAGGAGCTTTTCATCAACCTTGGTATGATTGTTTAATGGAAGACTGGGGTATTCCAAAAAGAGCAGATGTAAACAAAGAACTAATTGACGAATTAGTATTAAAGGGAACTCCTAGAAATCAAATTTTTATGTCAGGTTTATCTTGTGGTGGAATTGATACTTTGAGACATAAAGGACTTCACTCAGAGGATTTCAATGCAACAATTGCTTTTATGCCAAATTGTTGGGATAGAAGACCCGATACTCCTCTTCGAAAAATGCAAATTGATGAATTAAAAAGTTTTGAAAGAATTGACGCATTAGTTTTTCACAGTCCTGTAGATGGTGAAGGAGATTGGAGAAGCAATAGTGTTTGGATGAAAAAAGATTTGGGAAATATTCCTGGTATACAATGGATCGATACTCCTGGTCATACGGGGAAAGATATTGTTGTTAATGGAAAAAAGTGTGGAATTAAAGATAAGATGAAAGGTGGATGGGAAGAAGCTTGGCCTGAAGGAAAGGAAAAACTTACAAGTGAAAAAAAATTCATTAAAGTTGATAAGAAATTATATAAAGAAATGAAAAAAAAAGGTGCAGGGCATTACTTAGTTTCATATTCATGTTTTAATTATTACCATCCAAAAATAATAAAATTTATTGAGTCTAGAATTTAAATTATGAAAAAGAATAATTTTAAAATTATTAAAATAGATAAAAATAAAAGTTTATTTAATTATGAAAAAAAGATTCTTATTAAAGAATTAACATTAGATTTAAAACTTGGTTATTATGACTTTGAAAAAGAAAAACCTCAAAAAGTAAAATTTAACCTTGAGATTGATTATGAAGATAAAAAACCAACAAGCGACAAAGATATCAAATCTATTGTAAATTATGGACAAGTTGTAAAGCTAATTAAAAAACTTACCAAAAATAAGCATTACAATTTTTTAGAAACGCTTGCAGAGGATGTTTTTGATGTTTTGTTTAAAGATAAGAGAATTGGCAAAATATTGCTTCAAATCGAAAAGTTAGAAATATTGAAAGATTGTACCTCGGTTGGTATTCAAATTACCAAAAAAAGAAGTCATGAAAAGCTCTGAACTTGGAAAAGAAGTAATTAAAAAAGAACTTCCTCTAATTCCTAAAAGCCCTGGCGTTTATAGAATGCTCAATCATAAAGATGATATTCTTTATGTTGGAAAAGCTAAAAACCTTCCAAATAGGCTAAAAAGCTATGTAGCAGAGAAAAATCATATCATTCGAACAGAAAGAATGTTGTCTCAAACATTCAAAATTGAGATCACAACTACCGCTAATGAGAGTGAAGCCTTACTTTTAGAGGCTAATCTAATCAAAAAACATAAACCAAAATTTAATATTTTACTTAAAGACGATAAGTCATTTCCATTTATATTTATTGGGGAAAAAGAACAATGGCCAAGGGTCATGAAGCATAGGGGTAAAAAAGAAAAAGAAGGATTTTACTTTGGTCCTTTTGCTTCAGCAGGTACTGCTAATTGGACTATTAAAATGCTTCAAAAAATATTTCATTTAAGAGTTTGTGATGACGGAACTTTTAAAAATAGAAAAAGACCATGTATTCTCTATCAAATTAAAAGATGTTCTGGTCCTTGCGTAGGTTACATTGATAAATCTGATTATAGAAAAATAGTGGATCAAGCTATTCAATTTGTATCTGGTAAATCAAGAGATATACAAAAAAATCTTTCAAATGAAATGGAAGCTGCCAGTGACGAGCTTGATTTTGAAAAAGCTTCAATTTTAAGAGATAGAATAAAATCTTTAAATATAATTCAATCTTCACAAAGAATTAATGAAGCAAATCTAGTTGATGCAGATGTTATTGCTGCATATAAAGAATCTGGTAAAGCTTGTATTCAGGTATTTTTTTATAGATCAAAACAAAATTGGGGAAACCAAGCTTATTTTCCAAAACATGATCCTGATCAAAGTATTTCTGAAATTATGTCCTCTTTTTTAATGCAATTTTATGAAAATAAAACTGTTCCAAAATTAGTTATTATAAATAGTGATATCAAAGATAAAAAATTAATTGAAGAAACTCTAAGTAAAAAAGAACGTAATACCATTTCTATCAATACAGCTAAAAAAGGGACTAAAGCAAAAGTCATTGCTATGGCTGAAAAAAATGCAAAAGAGTCGTTAAATAGAAAGCTTTATGAAACAAACAATAACAAAAATTTATTTGAGGGTGTTGCTAAAAAATTTGATCTAAAAAATATTATCAACTTAGTAGAAGTTTATGACAACAGTCATATTTCAGGAACTAACAGTGTAGGTGCAATGGTTACATTTGGAAATGAAGGTTTTATTAAAAAGAGATATAGAAAATTTGATATTAAAACAAAAGGTGCAGAACAAGATGACTTTGCAATGCTTAAAGAGGTTTTGGCCAGAAGATTTAAAAGAGCAATTTTAGAAAAGGGTAATTATTTAACATTGCCAGACTTAATATTAATAGATGGAGGTAAAGGACAGTATTCTTCTGCTAAAGAAGTATTAAATGAACTTGGTTTATATGATCTTCCAATGATCGCTATTGCAAAAGGTAAAATACGAAGCAGTGGTGATGAAACTTTTTTTTATAATGGCAAAAGTTATAAATTTGAAAAAAATGATCCAACTCTTTTCTTTATGCAAAGACTTAGAGATGAGGCTCATAGATTTGCAATTACTTCACATAGAGCCAAACGAGCTAAAGGACTATCAAAGTCATTGCTGGATCAGATCGATGGTATAGGAGCTATTAGAAAAAGGGCGTTATTAAACCATTTTGGATCAGCTCGTGCCGTTGAGTCAGCTAGTTTAGATGAGATAAAATCTGTAGAAGGTGTAGAAGAAAAAGTAGCAAAAAAGATATATAACTTTTTTCACGAATAATTATGCTAAAAAAAATTCCTAATATACTTACAATTGGAAGGATTATTATTGTTCCTTTTTTTGTTTTAGCATTTTATCTACCAGGTTTTTATGGAGATTTAACAGCCCTAATTTTATTTGTAATAGCATCATTCACTGATTTTTTAGATGGAATGCTAGCTAGAATGCTTGGAGAAGAGTCTAAGCTTGGAGAACTTTTAGACCCTATAGCAGATAAAATTATAGTTGCTACTGCATTAATTCTTTTAGTCATGGATGGTACAATTAGACATTACGAAGTTATCGCAGCAATTATCATTTTAACCAGAGAGATTTTAATTTCAGGACTTAGAGAATTTTTAGCTAAAGGCAAAATTAAGTTACCTGTTTCAAATCTTGCTAAATTAAAAACTGTCTTACAGATGGTTTCTATTGCTTTGTTATTGTCAGGAGATACGGGAAATAAGATAATTAACTTCCAAAATTACAATGCACAAACAATTGGAATTATTTTATTATGGCTTTCAGCGTTTTTAACGCTTTTTACTGGTTATGATTATATGCGTAAAGGAATTGATCATGCCATGTCAGAGGATAATAAGGATTAAGCAGCTTTCTGTTTTCTAACCAAAGTTTGATAGCTTTCATTTAGATCAATTATAGTGCTACAAACCTTAAATTCATTATCGGCAATACATGATACAGGAGTAACTTCTGCTGCAGTTCCAGTTAAAAAACATCCATCAAAATTAGAAAGTTCTGAGGGATTTATTTTTCTTTCATGTACTTTAATATTTTTTGAACTCGCAATTTCAATAACTGTTCTTCTAGTAATTCCATCTAAAAAAGAGTCTGGAATTGGTGTGTGTAAATCTCCATTTTTGTCTTTGAAAAAAATATTTGCACCAGTCGCCTCAGCTACATTTCCCTCATGATCTAGCATTAATGAATCCGTGTAGCCTTGTTTTTCTGCTTCATGTTTTGATAGCGTGCAGATCATATAAAGACCTGAAGCTTTCGTGTCCCAAGGAATGGTATTAGGGGCTGGCCTTCGCCAATTAGAAATATTTAATTTTATTCCTTCTACTTTAAGTTTTGGATCAAAATATGATCCCCACTCCCAAGTTGCAATAGCGACATGAATTTTTGTTTGTTGTGCAGAAATTGCCATCATTTCACTGCCTCTCCAAATTGTAGGTCTTACATATCCATTTTGTACATTTTGTACTGTAACAATTTTATTGCAGGCATCATTTATTTCTTTCTCTGAATATGGAATTGTCATTCCCATTCTTTTTGCTGAATAAAAAAGTCTTAAAGTATGTTCTTCTAATTTAAATATAGCGCCATCATAAACACGTTCACCTTCAAAAACACAACTTGCATAATGAAGTCCATGATTTAATACATGTATTTTTGCATCAGCCCAATCTAATAGTTCGCTATTATACCAAATTTTCCCAGATCTCTTATCGTATGGCACCATGTATGAAATTTTAATTATAATTAAAAAATATCTTTGTATCTTTAATATGTCAATATAACTTACCTAAAATGAAAGAACTTTTATATCTAAAAGATGATCAATTAAAAAGCTTAATTGAAAAATTATTTGTTAGTTATAGAGAAACATTTTCTGACGCAAAGAAAGTACTAGACAAATATTCAATTGGTTTAGCTCATCACAAAGTAATTCACTTATTGTCAATGTATCAAGGAATTACTATTTCTGAACTTTTAAAACGACTTAAAGTGACAAAACAAAGCCTTAATAGAGTTCTGAAAGATTTAATTAAGCTGGAGATCATTGTATTTAAAAAAGATGACCAAGATACAAGATTAAAACACGTATTTTTAAATGAAAAAGGAAAAAAAATCTTTAATGAAATTTTTGATTATCAAAAAAAAAGAATTTCTAATGCATTACAAAATTCAAGCTCTGAAGAGGTTATTAATTTTGATTTAGTATTAAGTAAAATTATAAATGGATAAATTTATTGCACATATTTTGGTTGTTGATGATGATGATGGAATAAGATCTTTAGTTAAAAAATACTTAAATGAAAATAATTTTCTAGTTACAACATCAGATAATGCTGAAGATGCGTCAAATAAAGTTCAAATCATTAAATTTGATTTGATAATACTAGATGTCATGATGCCGGGAAAAAGTGGCTTAGATTTTCTTAAAGAATACAAAACAAGACTGGATACACCTATTATTCTTTTGACAGCTAAAGGTGAAGCAAGTGAGAGGGTTGAGGGGCTAGAGGTAGGGGCTGATGACTATTTACCTAAACCATTTGAACCAAAAGAACTAATTTTAAGAATTAAAAATATTTTAAATAAAACTATTAAAACTGAACAAGTTAGAATTTTTGAATTTTCAAATATTAAAATTGATCTAAATAAACTTCTGATAGTCAAAAATAATAATGAGTTTAAAATTAATAATACTGAAAAAATTATTTTAGAAAAAATGATCAATAATCCTGGAAAAACTTTTTCAAGAGAAAATATTGGTAATTTAATAAACTTAGATAAAGAAAGATCAATTGATGTAATCATAACTAGATTAAGAAAAAAAATTGAAATTGATCCTAAAAATCCAAAATTTTTACAGACAATAAGGGGTGCCGGTTATGTTCTCTGGATTAAGTGATTTTTTAAAAAAAATTTTACCTAAAAGATTATTTTATCGAGCACTTCTAATAGTAGCGGTTCCTGTAATAGTTCTACAATTAATTATAACTATTGTATTTTTTGATAGTCTTTGGATTAAAACTAATAAAGGTATGACTAGAGCATTAATCAATGAAATTAGCACATTTGTTGAAGTATATGATAATGAAAAAATAGACAGAAATGAATTAAAAAACCTTTTTTCACTTTTTTTAGATCTAAACATAGAATTTAATAATAAAAAATTTGATAGCCAATATAACGAGCGATGGTTTAGTCCTATTGATAGAACTCTTAGAAGAGAATTAAAATCTAAATTTAATCCAGGAGAATATTGGTTTGATACCACAAGTTATAAAGAGCTAATTGATTTAAGGATTAAATATGAAAAAGGATATTTTAAATTCTTAGTATCTAAAGATCGAGTAACGAGCTCATCTGCTAGACTATTTGCGCTATGGATCACTGTACCAGCAGTTATAATGGTAATTATTTCATTAATATTTCTAAAAAATCAAACGAGACCTATAACCAACCTTGCACGTGCCGCAGAAAGATTTGGTAAAGGAGAAGAAATTGAAGAATTCAAACCATCTGGAGCATTAGAAATTAGACAAGCAGGTCATGAGTTTGACAAAATGAGAAAAAGAATTCTTAGACATCTAAATCAACGAACTGAAATGTTATCAGGAATAAGTCATGATTTAAGGACACCTTTAACAAGAATGAAATTACAAATTGCTTTTATTAAAGATCAAGATTTAGCTAAGAAATTAACTGAAGATATCAATGAAATGGAAAAAATGCTTAATGAATATCTTCAATTTACAAGTTCTTCCTACTTAGAAAAAGATGAGATGTTTAATTTATCAGAATTAATAGAAGAAGTTGTAAGCAAATATAATAACGAAAATATAAAAAAAGATTTATTATCAAGAGTTTATCTTAATGGTAGAAAAAATTTAATTAATAGATGTCTAAATAATATAATTGATAATGCTCTAAAGTATGGAGATAAAATTGAAATTAAGCTCAACAAAAAAAATACAAACTTATTTATAACTATTGATGATGATGGTCCAGGTATATCAAGTAAAGAATATGATAATGTATTTAAACCTTTTTACAAAATTGATAAGGGAAGAGCAGACTCAAAATCTAGTGTAGGTCTTGGTTTATCTATTGCATCAGATATTATAAGATCGCATGGGGGAAATATTGGGCTTGAAAAATCTAAAATAGGCGGATTACGGGTTAAGATTTTTTTACCCGTTTAGTATTTTTATTTTTTGTTTCTAATTTTTTAATTTTATTTTCTAAGTTTTCAACTCGTTTTGATAATACATCAAATTCATCTTTGCTTG
>CABXUR010000007.1 GCA_902515485.1 uncultured Pelagibacteraceae bacterium
AAACTGTCATCTATTGTAATAGCTTGAATACCTGCCTTACCTCCATCAGCTAGATTGTTTTTCAATGTTTGAAAATAACTTTCTAAGTAATTTTGTCCAACTGCTTCAATCATTTCAATCGAAGCTATTGAATTATATTTACCTTTTAAGTCTCGATAATCTTTAATTTCAATGTTTACTTTTTCATTTAACCCACAATTATGAATTCGTTCTTTTGCATACTCAAATTGCTTTTTTGAAATTGTTATACAATCCAATTTAATATCATAATTTTTACCACAATATTCTGCAAAACCACCCCATCCACAACCAATCTCTAAAACACGATCTCCAATATTAGGTTGAATTAGATTAATTAGTTTTTGATATTTATTATTTTGTGCCTCAGACAGATTTTTAGTTTGTTCATCAAATATAGCACTAGAATAAGTGAGTGTTTCGTCTAACCATAAAGAAAAAAAGTCATTACCGAGATCATAATGTTTTGCGATATTTTCTTTACTTCTACTTTTTGTATTTTTGACAAATTTATTTTTAATAAAGTTAAGGAATTTAAGATCTAATATTCCAGCAAATTTATGTACTATGTTTATATTCCTAGCTGTAAATTCGATTAAGTTAGATAAATTATCAGTTTCAAATTCATCTCGCATATAACTTTCGGCAAATCCTACACTACCCCCTTTTATTAAGTTAAAATTTAATGCTGGATTTTTAATTTTTAAAGTGACTTTTAATTTTTGATCTGGATTACCAAATTTTAAAATTTGACCAGAAAAAGTTGTTATTTCTAAATAACCATAAATAACTTTATTGAGAATACTAAAAACTATTTTATCTGCTATAGTATATAAAATCATCAATTCTCAATTGTAATATTGTTTTTAATTTTTATATTTTTTTTGATGAATTTAATTCCTTTTGTCCATAATTTAAACGCCTCATAATGTATCGCTAATATAATTTTAAAGGTCATTATTGGATGTTTTATGTATGATTTAAGCAAATACTTTGAGTTTAAATCAGTTCTTACACCCTCTTGAGAAGCAAATAAAATCTTACCTTCGCTGTCATATTGATCAATAATAACTGATATTTTATTTCCTGGTTTTAATATTCTAAAAAAATAATTGCATTTCATTTCAATAAAAGGAGATACATGAAATTTTTTTGAACAATTATTTTGAATTAATTTATCATCTTTCTCAACTCTAAAGATATAAGTATGTTGTTCACCAAATGTATTTTTCACTTCATACAATATTGCAATAAGCTGTTCACTTTGATCATACACATAAAATACACTCAAAGGATTGAAAACAAATCCGAGAATTCTAGGATAACATAATAATTTAATCCTTATATTTTTTGTAGAAATTTTATTTTCTTTTAAATTTTTATTTACCCAATCAATTAAAGTAGTTCCATCTCTAGCACCATGATCCTTGTCGTAAAAACTTACTAGATTAAATTTATTATAAGAAAATAGATTAACTTTTTTATCTAATTGATTTAATTCAGATAGTTCTATGAGTAGTGAAAAAACATTATATTTAAAATAATGAACTTTTGGTTTAAATCTTTTATGAACAACCTGGCCACTATAAATTGAAGAGTTAATCATTTAAGGTTTTAAGCATTTCGATTGAAGATTTTATTCCATCTTCATGAAATCCGTAACCAAAATAACTACCCGCGTACAAAGTATTGTTAATATTTTGAATTGAACTTAATTTTGACTGACTTTTTAAAGCTTTTTCATCATAATAAGGGTGCGTAAAATCTATCGTATTGTAAATCAGAGCAGGATTGATATTGAAAAATGGATTTATGGATAAAAAAATATTCTTGTTTATTTCAAGGTTTTGCAATTGATTTAGCCAATAAGTAACTGAAGATTGTTGATTATTAGTTGGATTTAATGATGAATTCCATGAACACCAAGCTTTTCTATTTTTTGGCATAACACTTTCATCTGAGTGAATAACTGCTTTATTTTTTCTATATTTGAAATTACTTAAAACTTCTCTCTCTTGAGAGTTTAAATCTGAAATAATATTCATAGTTTCGTCTGCATGAGATGCTAGCACTACTTTATCATAAGTAAAAAATTCATTTTCAGATCCATAATAAACTTTTACCAGATTGTTTTCTCTTATAACTTTATTTATTTCATAATTCTTGAAATATTCCCCACTTATGTTTGATAGAATTTTATTCACATATGTTTTACTTCTATTAGAAACTGTGTACCATTGCGGACGATTTTTAAGTTTGAATAATCCATGATTTTTAAAGAAATTAAGAAAAAAGACCATTGGCATTTGAGAGGCTTCATAAGGAGGCATTGACCATATTGCTGAAACCATTGGAATTATATGATAGTTAATAAAAAATTCTGATTTTTTTATCTTTTTTAAATATTCCCCAAGAGTAATTTGTTTATCTAGATTATTGATATCTAAATTTTCACATTTTTTATAAAAATTTATAATTTCAAAAAACATTTTTACAAATTTGAAATTAAACAAATTTTGTCGATTAGAAAAAATACCATTTAAACCCTTACCACAATATTCAATGTTACTATCTTTAACTGTAACTGAAAATGACATATCGCTTTTTTCAATTTTTACAGCATTCTCATCAAAAAAATTAATTAAATTTGGATATGTGACTTTATTAAAAACCATAAAACCAATATCAACTGCAACTTTTTCCTTATCTCCATAAGCAACATCAAGAGTATAGGAATGTCCTCCAAATCGATCTTGTTTTTCAAACAGATCAACTTTATGTTTTTTTGATAAATAATAGGCTGAACTTAATCCTGATATACCTGAACCAATAACAGCAATTTTCATTAATTATTATGCTGCATCTTCTTTAAATTCATCCATACTTGGACAAGTACAAAAAATATTTTTATCCCCATATACATTATCCACTCTTGCAACTGGAGGCCAAAATTTATTTGCTTTTAAGAATTTTGCTGGATATGCAGCTTGCTCTCTTGAATATTTATGGTTCCATTCATCTGAAGCTAATTCAATATCAGTATGTGGTGCATTTTTAATTGGATTATCAACTTTGTCAAATTTGCCTGACTTGATCATGTCTATTTCAGATTTAATGTTAATTAAAGTATCACAAAATCTATCTAGTTCAGATAAGCTCTCACTTTCTGTTGGTTCGATCATCATTGTGCCAGCAACTGGCCATGACATTGTTGGTGCGTGAAATCCATAATCTATCAATCTTTTAGCTATATCTTCTTCAGTAATCCCTGTTACACTTTTAATAGATCGTATATCAATTATACATTCATGGGCCACATTTCCATTTGAGCCTTTATAAAGAATTGGATAATGATCTTTTAGTCTATGAGCTATATAATTTGCATTTAATATTGCAACTTGTGTAGCTAGTTTTAAACCTTGGGATCCCATCATTTTAATATACATCCAAGAAATTGATAAAATACTTGAGCTTCCCCAAGGTGCTGCTGAAACCGCCCCTATTCCTGTAGCAGGCCCACAATCCTTAACAACTGGATGATTAGGTAGATAAACTTGTAAATGTTTTTTACATGCAATAGGTCCCATTCCAGGTCCTCCTCCACCATGTGGTATACAGAATGTTTTGTGTAAGTTTATATGACAAACATCTGGACCAAAATTTCCAGGTCTTGCAATACCAACAAGTGCATTTAAATTTGCACCATCCATGTAAACTTGACCACCATGTTTGTGAATTAACTCACATATTTCAGTAATTTTTTCCTCGAATACACCATGAGTAGATGGGTATGTGACCATTAACGCTCCTAGATTTTCAGAATGCATTTCAGCTTTTTTCTTTAAATCCTCAAAATCAACATTTCCTTCTTTATCACAATCAACAACAACTACTTTCATACCAACCATTTGTGCGCTAGCAGGATTAGTTCCGTGTGCTGAACTTGGTATTAAACATATATTCCTGTTTTCTTCACCTCTGCCTAAATGATATTTTCTAATTACCATTAATCCTGCATATTCCCCTTGAGCACCTGCATTAGGCTGAAGTGAAACTCCAGAAAAACCAGTAATAGATCTTAACCAATTTTTAAGATCAGTGAACATTGCTCTATATCCTTCCATCTGCTCAATAGGAACAAACGGATGGGGCTCAGCTAATTCTCTCCACGAAATAGGTATCATTTCTGCAGTAGCATTTAATTTCATAGTGCATGAACCAAGTGCGATCATAGTTCTGTTAAGTGCTATATCTTTATCCTCTAATTTTTTTAAATATCTAAGCATTTCAGTTTCTGAATGATATGAATTAAAAACAGGATGTTCTAAATATTTTGATGTTCTTAATAAATTTTTTGGTAGGTTAGGCAAACTCGCAGAAGGATCCTCTCTTTTAATTGATTCTGCTGCATTAAAAATTTTTAATAATTGATTTGCTCTGTAAACATTTTTCTTTTCATCAAAAGAAACTGCTAACATTTCAGAATTAACTTTTCTGATGTTTACTTTTTGATCTAATGCATTTTTATAGATTTGATCAGTTTTATCCTTAGTCACAATTGTGACTGTATCAAAGAAATGATCTGAATAAATCTCATACCCTGATTGCTTTAATTTATCTGCAAAGTTTTTAGCTAATTGAGAAACTCGCTCAGCAATAGTTCGGATACCTTTTGGACCATGATATATTGTATATGCCGCTGAAACAATTGCTAATAATGCTTGGGCAGTACAAATATTACTTGTGGCTTTATCTCTTCTAATATGTTGCTCTCTTGTTTGAAGCGACAATCGATAAGCTTTATTTCCATGTCTATCAACTGACACACCAATAATTCTTCCTGGCATCGATCTTTTAAATTCATCTTTAGTTGCAAAGAATGCAGCATGTGGTCCACCATAACCCATTGGAATTCCAAATCTTTGAGAGCTACCTACAGCAATATCTGCACCTAGTTCTCTAGGAGTTTTTAGTAGTGCTAATGCTAATAAATCAGAAACTAGGACTGCCTTACCATTTTTTTTATGGATTTTACTAATTGCTTCACTAGGATCTTTAATATCTCCTAAAGTTCCAGGATATTGTAAAATTCCACAAACCAAATCTTCTTTTAATTGATCCAATACTTTATCTTCGTCACCAACAAGTACTTTTAAACCCATTGGTTCTGCTCTTGTTTGAATTACATCTATTGTTTGGGGATGACAATTTTCTGAAACAAAAACTAAATTACTATCCTTTTTATTTAATCTATGACTTAATCCCATGGCCTCAGCGGCTGCTGTTCCTTCATCTAATAAAGATGCATTAGCGATATCCATACCTGTGAAATCAACAACCATTTGTTGAAAATTAAGTAGCATTTCCAATCTACCTTGAGCTACTTCAGGCTGATAAGGTGTATAAGCAGTGTACCATCCTGGATTTTCTAAAATATTTCTTAAAATTACATATGGTGTGTAAGTTCCGTAATAACCCATTCCTATAAAGTTAGAGTAAATTTGATTTTTTTTGGAAATTGCTTTTAATTTTCTTAGTGCTTCATATTCTGAATTTGACTCACCAATATTTAATTCATCTTTTAATTGGATTTTTTCTGGAACTGTGCTTTTAATTAAATCATCTAGTGATTTGTAATTAAGTTCCTTCAACATTTTATTTTGATCTTCATCTGAAGGTCCAATGTGTCTTTTTAAAAAATCTTTTTGAGAATTATGTAACATTAACTAGCACTCTCCTTTGCAAATTTTTCGTATTCTTCTTTGTTCATAAGACTATCCATTTCAGATTGATCTTTCATTTTAAGTTTAAAAAACCATGCTGATCCCTCTGGATCTTCATTAATTTTGGAAGGATCATCAACTATTGTTTGATTAGTATCTACTACCTCACCACTAATTGGAGTATAAACATCGCTAGCAGCTTTTGTAGATTCTACCACCCCTGCAGTGCCATCTTTTTCAACATTAGAACCTTTTTCAGGAAGTTCTGCAAAAACTATATCTCCAAGCATTTCTGTTGCATGCTTTGTAATTCCTATTGTCGCTACATCTCCCTCTAAAGTAATCCACTCATGCTCTCTCGAAAATTTTACTTCACTCATTAATTTACTCCTTTCACATAATTTTTTTTATAAAATGGTAATGCACAAATATTTGCTGGATATTTTTTTCCTCTAACCTCAAGCAAAATCTTAGTATCAACTTTTGAAAACTCTTTATCAACATAGCCCATCGCTATAGGACCATTTACGCTTGGTCCAAACGTTCCACTTGTTATCTCACCAATTTGTAATTCTGTAACATTAAATATTTTTGTTTTTTCTCTAGCAATCAATCTACCTTCGGGTTTAATCCCAACTCTTATTTGATTTGCTCCATCATGTATTTGGTTCATAATTTTTTCTGATCCAATAAAACCTCCATTTGATAATCTTGATTTTGAGATTGCCCATTTAAGATTTGCTTCAATCGGAGTTTTATTTAAATTTAGTTCGTGGCCATATAAACATAATCCAGCTTCCAATCTCAAGGTATCTCTTGCCCCAAGTCCTATAAGTTGTGCTCCTTTTTCAATTAAATTTTGCACAAATTTTTCAGCTTTATCATTAGAAATTGATACCTCAAATCCATCTTCTCCTGTGTAACCTGATCTAGTGACAAATAATTTTTGATTACCAGAGTCGAACCAATTTCCCGACATAAAATGGAGTTTATCGACCCCATTTATAATTGAGTTTAAGATTTCAACAGACTTTGGTCCCTGTATTGCTATTAATGATCTATTGTTGTCTAAATTCATTTTAAATTTCGTACCTAGTAAATTGAATAAAATCTCAAAATCTTTTTCTTTGCATGCAGCATTTAGTATAATTAAATATCCATCCTCAATTTTAGTAATAATTAGATCATCATAAATTCCAGCATCCTCGTTCATTAAAAAACTATATTTAGAGCTGTTTTGTTTAAGATTTTTTAAATCTAAAGGAAAAATTTTTTCTAATTCTTCTGTTAAGCTTTCGTCGCCATATATAAACAATTGACCCATGTGAGATACATCAAATATTCCAGAATGAAGTCTTGTAAATTTATGTTCTTCGATAATACCATTGCTGTATTGTATTGGCATTTCATAACCTGCAAACTCTACAAATTTAGCTTGATTGTCTTTGTGTAGATTATTTAATGACGTTTTTTTTATTTCCATATTAACTCGTTTTACCCATCTGTATATTTGCCTGAGAGTTTTGCTCCTTCGGCGAGAATTAAATCTCTTTCCAGAGTTAATATGTTACGGTCCTTTTTGCCTGAGAGTTTCCTGGGTGGTTGCTCCTTCGGCCAAATGATTTTCCTTAAAAACTAAGGCTCTATTTTGTCTCCCGTCTACATCAGCATAAATTGATAAAAAACATGCTAACATACATAAACTATCAAAATTAGTACTATTTGTACACCCTAAAGAACACCTGGGTAAATCAACATGATAAATAAGAATAAATGTTAAACTAGACCCTTTTCACAAAAGAAATTAAAGCACCAATAGTAGTCAAAAATCCTGCTAACGGCAAGATTGCAACTGCATATTTTTTTGGCATATAATTCTCTTTGAAATCAATACCTTGGAAACTAATTTCAAAATACCACATTTCCCAGTATTTACCTCGCATACCCTCTACAAGTTCAACTCCATAAATCATCAAGACTATACCAATTACCATAATCATAACTTTCCAAAACTGGCGTATATATAATGAAAGTCTATTTGGTAATTTTTCATAAATTAAATTTAAAGCTATATGCTCATTATCTCTTGCTGTGAGAGAAAGTGCTATAAACATTAACCAAATATTACTTAATACTGTTAGCAAATCACCCCAAACAGGAGGGTTATTGAAAACATATCGCATAGTAACGTTATAAATAGTAAAACCAACCATCGCAGCCAAAAAGAGTGAGCACATAGCTTCCAGTATACGATGGATAGAACGGTCAATGTTATTTAAAAATTTTAACATATCGCTAATTACTCATTAGGTTTGGAAGAAACATAGTTAACTCCGGAATAACAAGAATAAAAAATAAAAGTAAAAACAGTCCAACTAGATAAGGAATTAATGCAACAGCTACTTTTTCGAGACGTACTTGTGCTATTGTTGCAGCAGTAAAATACGCAACACCAACAGGTGGTGTTACTGATCCTATTAAAAAGCCAACTATTACAACGATAGCTGCTTGTACCTCAGGAAAACCGGCTTGGGCCATAACGTTAACGAGTACTGGACCAACTATAATAATGTTCACCGCTGAGTCCATTACGGTTCCAAGAAGAAAAATGAATAAAATGACTGCTAAAATAAAGATAATGGGGGAATCCGTAAGACTTAGAAGCCAGCTTTCAAGATCACCTATTGCACCTAAAGATGTAAGCAACCAACTGAAGGGTCCAGATGCAGCTATGATAATAAAAACCATTGCTGAATTACGGAACGCCCGACGAAAAGCACCCGTGCATTCTTTCCATTTAATAGTTCGATAAACGAATACACCTGTTAATAAAGCAACCATTGCTGTGATAGCACCAGCCTCAACAACTGATGCCACACCGCCCATTACTGAACCCACCAAAACTAAAGGTATGAGAAGAGCGAAAGACGATCTATATAATTCTTTACCGGCTCGACGTATCGAAAATGGTTCATCACTACGCTCGAAATTATATTTGATCGCAAAGTAATGATTAATTATCATGATCACAACGCCTATCAATACACCTGGGATAATCCCAGCAGCGAATAATGCTGCAATAGAAATCTCTGTTGAGTTAGCAAGTACGATCATCATGATGCTAGGCGGAATTATCCCTCCTATGGTTGAACTTACGCCTGTAACTGCAGCAGAAAACGCAGCAGGATATCCAGCTTTTTTCATAGCTGGTAAAACTAATGCTCCAACTGTAGCTGTATCTGCTACTACAGAACCATTCATACCCGCAAAAAACATACTCACAAGAACATTAACTTGGGCCAACCCTCCTCGTATACGTCCGATTAATGCTCTGCTCAAAGCTACTAAACGGTCTGTAATTGTTGCGCTTGTCATTAACTCACCTGTTAACATAAAGAATGCAATTGCAGTTAATGGCACCGAGTCGATAGCGTTAAACATTTGACTAGGGATCAAAACAAGCGGTACAGCGTCGGTAAATAAAATATAAACAAATGGTATAAGAATTAATATGAAGCCAATAGGAGCACCTAATAAGATTAGAAAAAGGAGTACTACAAGTAAAATGATGCTATCCATGGATACTTATATGTTATGAATTGTTTAAGGTAAAGATCATCTAACTCTTAAATTGAGTTAAATGATCTTTACACAGTTTTTTTTTGAACGATTATAGAGCCCCAGCTTTTTCTAACTGAGCTACAAATCCATCCATTCCTTGTTCTAGAAGCACTCTTTTAGCTACCTCTGGTTCAAAAGTACCCTTGGCATCTAACCAAGCACCGATAGCACCTTCTCTCCATTTAGACATTTCTGCTTCAGTTGGTACATACCACTCTTTTGCAGACGCTTTAATTGCATCTTCACCATTCTTAATCCAAGCGTTATCCAACTGGTTTACTTTTTCTCCGTAAGCATCAGCTGCCTCATGTAACCATTTTCTCTGCTGATCAGATAATGCATTATACTGCTTTGCATCCATCGCTAAAATATTTCCAGACCACATGCCACCAATTTCAGTGAAATATTTCGCAACTTCATGAAGTTTTGCTACATGTTGCCATGGACTAGCAACATACTGACCTTCAACTACACCTGATTGTAGGCCTGAGTATAACTGGCTCCAGTCATAAGGAGTTGGAGTTGCACCCCAATTTTTAACTAGCATGAACTCAACAGGACTTTTGGTAGTACGCCATTTCAGTCCCTTCATATCATTAGGAACATGAACTGGTTTAGTTGCATTTCCAAGCTGTCTAAATCCACCACTTGAATAAACAGAAAGGCAAATATGACCAGCGTTTTCAAGAGCTAGTTTGCACTGTCTTTCAGCTAACCATTCATCTGATATTCTTTTTGCATCTTCTAGTGATTTAAAAATGAAAGGTAAATCGAAAATTGCTAACTCTGGTCCAAAATTACCATAGTTTGCTGTTGAACTAGTCCATAAAGCTATAAGACCTTGATTGGCTTGTTCACCACATTTTTGCTCTGCACATAAGCTTTTTTGATAATGTGGTTCGACTTTCATCTTACCACCAGAGGCTTTTGCCAAAGCCGGTATCAATGCCTGATCTATTGCATCACCAATTGGCATACCTAATCTGCCAGTAGTTCCAAGCTTAAGAGTTACCTCTGCGTAAGCTGCTTGGGCAAAGAAAGCAATTGCAAACACTTTGAGAAGTGTTCTACAAATTTGTTTAGTTTTAATTATTTTCATTGTTGTCCCTTTAGTTATTTTAAAATTAAGTAAACTAAATTAGTGAAGATGAGTCAAAGAAAAATGCACCATTTTGGGTCAACTGATAAACGGTTAGGTTGTATTAACTTATTAAATTATTTTAATATTGAATAAATCAGAGGAATTAATCATTTAAAGGATCCGAATGTTTTCTTCGGTGTTACAAAAATTTTAATTTCTACCATGAATTAACAACACATTAACTATCATTAAATCTCAATTAGAAATACTTTTCTTGCTTTTAACTAAAAGTGAATAAAATTGTATTAGTACAGCAAACAAGATTATTGCTCCTCCAATTAATCCAAATAATGAAGGTCTTTCACTTACAAATAGAAATGCCCAAATAGGTCCTAATACAGACTCTGATAACATAATTATTCCAACCATTGCTGATGGAGTTGTTCTAGCTCCAGTTGTTATAAATATAAATCCAAGGCCAACTTGAAAACAACCAGCCACAAAACCTAAAAAAATATCATGAGGTGAAATCATTATTTTTGATGAAAGCAAATAACCAATTAAGCAAGAACAAATGCCTGCAACAAATTGAGCGGGAACCATATCCACTGTTGGAAATTTCCTTACTATCATAATTAATACTGCAAAAGTTATTGGCATTGTAAAAGCTGCCAAATTTCCTGATAATTCACCTGGTGTTAATGAATTTCCAACCATTAGCAAAACTCCTGTCATTGCTAAAATAATTGATGTTAATGTAATTGCTGAAATTTTCTCTTTTAAAAAAAAATATCCAAATATTGCAAGAAATAAAATTTGAAGTGAAATTATAAAATTTGTGTTAGCCACTGTAGTATTGTACATCGCAAAAACATATCCACAGAAACCAAAAGATAAAATGATACCGCCAAAAAAACCTGGAAAACCAGAGTCTTTAAATGCTTTAAATGTTTTTTTTTTATAACTAATTCGGTATCATCCTGAAATTGAGAACCTTGATAATGTTTAAATCCAAGTGCTTCAAAAAAATCCATATCAACAATAGAGGCTCCAGTTGCAACTATTGCATCTACCATATTATATTTAACTAAATCTTTATAAATATTCATACAACCTGCAGCAGATGTAGATCCTGCTAATGTTAAAAATATAGTACAATCTTTATCTCTTAGCATTTCGTTATAAATATTTGCAGCATTGGCCGTTTCTCTTGAAACAAAAGACATTTTTTCCATTGAGGAAATTATCTTTCTAGCGTCGAATGAAGTAATATCGATATGTTCAACTGGATTTTTTAAAAAGTCTTTTTTACTATTATGACCTAGGTTTTTATTATCAGACATTAAGCAACCAAAGTAGCTTTGTTACTGTCTTTACTGTACATTGTTAAAATAGGTTGATCTTCCACTTCATATATTTCATCAGAATAATAACCATTGAACTGAGTTCTAAATGTTAATCCATAAGCACCAAGTTGACCAAGTTCGATATAATCATTTTCTTTTATATTGTTAGGTAACAAAAAAGGACCCTTCATATAATCCATGCTATCACATGTTGGTCCAAAGAAATCAAAAGCTGTAAGCTTTTTAGAAATTATTTTATTTGTATTTTCTTTAATCATCTTAGACGGAAATACAATATTCGGAGTACCAGCGTCAAATAATGTTCCATAGGTTCCATCATTTATATATAGTTTTTGTTTTTTTCGTAAATTTACTTTTACAATAGTAGAACCACTTTCAGCAACCAAAGCTCTTCCTGGTTCACAAATTATCTCTGGTAAACTTTCAAGTTTTAAATCATCTAAACTTCTTTTAATTTCATTAAAATAATTTTCCATAGATTGGGGAATTAAGTCTGGATATATGGTTGGGAATCCACCACCAATATTAATATAGTCTGGAATAATTTTTGTTTTTTTTATTATATTTCCTATATCACTAATTCCTTTAGCGTAAGAAATTGGATGCATGCATTGAGATCCAACATGAAAACTTAAACCAATCTTTTTAGAATATTGTCTAACAAGTCTTAATAATCCTGTTGCTTCAGAACTTAAAGCACCAAATTTTTTTGATAAATCTATTTCGGCATGCTCATTTGAAACTGCTACTCTTACAAATAATTCTAAGTCTTTAGCATTATTAGTACTTTCAATAATTTTAATTAATTCATCTTTTGTATCTAGCGAAAAAGTTTTAACTCCATATTTAAAATAAGCTTCTCTAATACTTTCTCTACTTTTAACAGTATGCATGTAGGAGCATTTGGCAGATTGACTAAAATTTCTGATAGCTTTGATTTCTTCGATAGAAGCAACGTCAAATTGATCTACTCCATTTTCAATTATCTGCTTGATTACTAACGGATGAGGATTAGTTTTTACCGCATATAATATTTTACCTGGGAAATTGTCTTTGAAATATTTAGTTGCAGATTGAATAGAATTCTTTCTGATACAGTATACAGGTTTTTCAGGTCTCAGTTGATTTATCAACTCTTCAACTGATTTAAATTTTTGCATTATTAATGCCTCCAAAAAAAATTTAACAAAAAAAAGTCTTTTACTTAAAAAACTTTAAAATTTCCCACCTATTAAGCCTATAGGTAAACAAAGTAAAGCAAATAATAGGTATTGTATTTTAGAAGTTAGTAGCCATATAGGAAGGATGAAAGAACAAATTGCCCTTAAAAACCTAAGTGATTTTGATAATAAATCTCTCCTTATAGTTGATGATGATAATCCTTTTAGGGAAAGATTAGCTAGAGCTATGGAAAAAAAAGGGTTTGAAGTTTTTCAAGCTGAGAGTGTACAAAAAGGTGTTGATTCAGTTAAAGCTAAAAAACCAGGTTTTGCAGTAGTAGACCTAAGATTAGGCGATGGTAATGGATTAGAGGTAGTGAAACAAATTCAGATGACGAATAATGACAGTAGAATAATTATGTTAACTGGATATGGAAATATTCCAACAGCAGTTGCTGCAATTAAAGAAGGTGCGATAGACTATCTTGCTAAACCAGCTGATGCTGAAGATGTTGAAAGAGCCTTGTTAGCAGATCCTGATAAAAAAGCTGCTCCACCAGAGAATCCAATGTCTGCAGATAGAGTAAAGTGGGAACACATTCATAGAGTTTTCGAACTATGTAACAGGAATGTTTCTGAGACAGCAAGAAGACTTAAAATGCACAGAAGAACTCTTCAAAGGATTCTATCTAAAAGGTCACCTAGATAAAATTTCTAATTTTCACTATTTGTTTTGTAATAAGCGTTAAAATTATAATTTTAAATACTTCAGCTAATAAAAAGGGTTTGGCTCCCAATTCAAAGATTGGTTTATCCCATCCAATTAGTATTCCAAGCCATAACAATCCAAAAAGATAAATAGTAGAAGTTGCAATTACAAGCTTACCTAAAATTATTAAAAAATTATCTTTATTATTTATTTTTGAGGCTAAAAAGCCGGCACTTAGAAAACCAATCAAATATCCCATTGTAGGCCCAGTAAAGTAAATTAATCCCACACCTTTTTCTGGAGAATTTGAAAAAACTGGTAGTCCAATTATTCCCTCAAATAAATATAATCCAATACTAGCTAATCCAATTTTGTATCCTAAACTTATTCCTAAAAACAATACAACAAATGTTTGCATGGTCATTGGCACTGGATAAAAAGGTATCTTAATTTTTGCTGATATGGTCAAAGCAATTGAGCCAAGTATTATAGCTAATAGAGATTTTATTATTGATGTTTGTGATATATTTTTAGTTAATTGCACATCAAATAATACTCTTAATATAAATAATAATCTAGCAATAAAAAATGATCTTAATTAAAATCTATTTTTTTATATACAGATTTTTTTACCATTGTATTATTTAGTTATATTAATGAATAAAATTCAAAAAACAGACCATTTTTACTTAATTGATGGTTCAGGATATATTTTTAGAGCATATTATGCATTACCACCTTTGACTAGAAAGAGCGATGGACTACCAACAGGTGCAGTTAGTGGTTTTTGTAGCATGTTATTCAAACTTCTAGAAGATTCTAAATCAGACCAAAATTTACAAAAACCAACACATTTTGCAGTAATTTTTGACTCAGCAAGAAAAACTTTCAGGAATGAAATTTATAGTGATTACAAAGCTAATAGATCTGAAGCACCAGATGATCTTGCTCCTCAATTTGAATATATTAGAAAATCAGTATTAGCTTTTAATTTACCTTCAGTTGATCTTCCTAATTATGAAGCGGATGATCTAATAGCTACTTATGTGGATAAAATATTAAAAAAAGGGGCTAAAGTTACTATTGTTTCATCAGATAAAGATTTGATGCAATTGTATAAAAAAGGTGTTCGTATTTTCGACCCGATGAAAAATAAATTTGTTTCTGAGGAAGATATAATTAATAAATTTGGAGTTGACGCATCAAAAGTAATTGATGTTCAGTCTCTTGCAGGCGATAGCAGTGATAACGTCCCAGGAGTTCCTGGTATAGGAGTGAAAACTGCTGCTGAATTAATTAATAAATATGGAACTTTAGAAAAACTTTTAAAGTCTGCTAATGAAATAAAACAAAATAAAA
Source organism: uncultured Pelagibacteraceae bacterium (assembly GCA_902515485.1). Lineage (GTDB taxonomy): Bacteria > Pseudomonadota > Alphaproteobacteria > Pelagibacterales > Pelagibacteraceae > Pelagibacter. The sequence continues at coordinate 15,039 of CABXUR010000007.1, forward strand.
GAAGAGAAACTCTTATTGAAAATAAAGATAAGGCTATAATTAGTAAACAACTTGTAACATTGAAACAAGATTCACCTGTTAACAGAGACCTAAGTGAATTTAAACTAAAAGAAATAGATAAGGATAAACTATATAAATTTTTAAGAGAGATGGAGTTTAATAGATTATTGAGTTCTGCGATCTCAGCTTACGGTGAGCCTAAATTATCAATTACTAATGTTGTAGAAAAATTAATAGAAAAGCAAAAACCAATTAGTAATAAAAATTATTATTTAATCACTGATATAAAACAAATAGATGAATGGATAAAAGAAGCAGAGGAAACAGGTGAGTTAGCAGTTGATACAGAAACAAGCTCATTAGACCCTCATCAAGCAGATTTAGTAGGAATTTCTTTATCATCAAAAGTTGGTAAGGCTTGCTATATTCCAATTGGCCATAAGTCCTCAAAATGTATTAATAAAAATGATGTAATTAAAAAATTAAAACCCTTATTTGAAGATCCAAGTGTAAAAAAGATTGGTCAAAATATAAAATTTGATTTCATTATTTTATTTAAACAAGGCATAGAGATGACATCAATGGAAGACACTATGTTGATGTCATATGTTTTAGATGCTGGCAAAAACCGACATAATATGGATACACTATCTGAAATTCATTTAGGTCATAAAACAATTTCTTTTAAAGAAATAGTAGGTACTGGAAAAAAGGAAATAAATTTCAGTGAGGTAGAAATTGATAGAGCTAAAGATTATGCGGCAGAGGATGCTGATATCACTTTTCGGTTGTATAAAAAATTTTCAAAAAATTTGAAATTAGAAAAAATGATTAATATTTATGAAATTTTTGAAAAGCCATTAATAAAAATTCTTGCTTTTATGGAGATGGAAGGAGTTGAAGTAGATAATAAATTTTTAAAAACGCTTTCTTCTAAATTTGAAAAAAAAATTGAAAATTTAGAAAAAGAAATTTTTAAAATATCAAAAAAGAATTTTAATATAGCATCACCCAAACAATTGGGTGAAGTAATTTATAATGATCTTAAAATTGCAGGGTTAAAAAAAACTAAAAAAGGAAGTTTTGCAACAAGTGCAAGTGTTCTTGAAGATTTGGCATTTAAAGGCCATAAATTTCCTAGATTAGTATTAGATTGGAGACAAGTTTCAAAATTAAAAAATACATATTCTGATTCACTTCCAGAACATATAAATCCAAATACTAAAAGAGTTCACACTTCATTTTTATTAGCAGCAACAACAACGGGTAGGCTTGCATCGAGTGATCCTAATTTACAAAATATTCCAATTAAATCAGAAGATGGCAGAGATATTCGAAAAGCTTTCGCATCACGAAAAAATCATCTGTTAATTTCTGCAGATTATAATCAAATAGAGATGAGAATTTTAGCTGATCTAGCTGATGTTAAAGAATTAAAAAAAGCTTTTAAGAACGATGAAGATATTCACTCTTTGACGGCTAGTCAGATTTTTAATGTTGATATTAAAAAAGTAGATCAGGACCAAAGGAGAAAAGCCAAAGCTATTAATTTCGGGATTATTTATGGGATTTCACAATATGGTTTAGCAAAGCAAATTAATGTTTCTAATTATGAAGCTGAGGAATTTTTAGATGCGTATTTTGCGAAATTTCCTGAGATTAAAATTTATATGGATGATACTATTAAATTTTGTAGAAAAAGTGGATATGTAAGTAATATTTTTGGCCGTAGATCTCACTTTAATGGAATTAATGATAAAAATTTTAATGTGCGAAATTTTCAGGAACGAGCAGCAATTAATGCTCCAATACAGGGTTCTGCCTCTGAAATTATGCGTCTCGCGATGATTAGGTTGAATAAAAAATTATCTGATAAAAAAAATATTCAATCTAAAATGTTATTACAAATACATGATGAATTAATATTTGAGGTTCCAAAAAATAACGAGAAAACAATGGTTAAACTAATTAAAGATGAAATGGCTAGTGTTGTAAAAAGCGATCATCATTCTTTTTCAATACCATTAACTGTTGATATAAATGTTGGTGATAATTGGGGTATGCTTCATTAATTTTATAAGTTTGCCCAAATTAGAACAATTTAGTATTTTTATATAAATAAATAATGAATAAACAGATTATAGCTTTAATTGATGATGATAGAAATATTTTAACAAGTTTAAGTATTGCTCTTGAAAAAGAAGGCTTTAAAGTACAAACGTACATAGATGGTGAAAGTGCTTTGATTGGTCTTACCAGAACTCCTCCTAATTTAGCTGTAATCGATATCAAGATGCCTAAAATGGATGGAGAGGAATTATTAAAAAAACTTAGAAAAAAAACTTCATTACCAGTGATTTTTTTAACATCAAAAGATGATGAAATTGATGAATTATTAGGTTTAAAATTGGGAGCCGACGATTTTGTAAAAAAATCTGGAGGTTTTTCGATTAAAGTTTTGATTGAAAGAATTAGAGTTCAGTTAAGAAAAAATGATAACAATAACACATTAGAAGAAAATAAAAGCTTGATTGCACATGGCCGATTGAAATTGGATCCTTCTCAACTGGAATGTGAATGGAATGACAAACAATTACCCGATAAATTAACTACTACTGAATTTTTAATTGTCAAAGAATTAGCTAAAAGACCTGGTATTATTAAAGAAAGAGCTCAGTTAATGGATATTGCTTATAGAGAAGACACTGATATTGAGGATAGAACTATAGATAGTCATGTTAAAAGAATACGAAAAAAATTTAAAAAAGTTGACCCTGATTTTTCAGCTATTGAAACTAGATATGGTAGTGGATATAGATGGAATGTTAGCTAATGTTTAGTAAATACTTAAAAAGTTTATCAATTTTAAAAAAATTTCTATTCATAAATTTTATCATTTTTACAATTATTGGATTATTTACAATTATATATTTAAATAATATTCAGCCAAATTTAATAAAAAAAAAATCAATTAATCATACAAACATTATTAATAACACTGTCGATAATTTACTTAGATTGGAAGTAAAGTTCATCACTGAGGATATTAGAAAATTCTTATTTTCTACAAGATTTATTTTCCAAAATTTAGATAGAGTAATTTTTTTTGATAATGACCTTAATCTTATTGGAGACACAGATACATTAGATCTTGACCCAAGGGCTTTTTCAACAAGGTTAAATGATATTGAATTTGAAAGCTTGAATGAAAAAAATATTGATAAAGAAAATAAAAATAAAGATCAAGATAATGATAAGAAAAAATTTTTATCTTTTGAAATTATTTTAAAAAAATATGTAGATTCAGATAAATATGGAGCTCCCTCTACATTTGCACAAGAGAATTTTAATCAATTTAAGTTAACGACTATAAAAAATGTAACTAAGGAAGATTTAAATATTGGGTATATTTTAATTACTGAAAATGCAAATGATATTAAAGTTGCAATAGACGAACGAAAAGCATTTGTTATTAGGACAGCAATTTCAGTGGGTTTTGTAATCTTAATTTTTTCTTTTGTTTTAAGCAGATATTTTATTAAACCTATACAAAATTTAGTAAGTTATACAAAAATTATCAAAGAAAAAAGCCATGAAAAATTAAGTATTGATAACTTAAAAAATAGAAATGATGAATTGGGACTTCTATCTAATTCTTTAGATGATATGACAACTGAACTTCAAAAAAGAGTAGCTCACGCAGAAAATTTTTCAACAGATCTTGTGCATGAAATTAGAAATCCTCTTGCATCATTGAAAAGTGCTTCTGAAATTTTAAAAGATACTAATAGTTCAGATCAAAGATTAAAATTATTAAATATTCTCAGTCATGATGTTCTTAGAATTGAAAGGCTAATTACAGATTATTCTCAAATGTTAAAAGATGAAGTAGCATTAAGTAATGAAAAGATTAAGAAAATTAATGTTGAACCAATAATTGAATCTGTCGTAGACGACTTCAACAGTATTTATAATGTCAAGAAAGGTATTAATATAAAATATAAAAATGATGGTAAGAAAGAGTATTTAATTAATGGTATAGAAAATAGAATTGAGCAAATAATTGCAAATTTATTAGATAATTCCATCTCCTTTACCAAAAAAGGTGGAGAGATTTTAGTGGATGTCTCTATATCTACTGGTAATAAAATCACAGTTAAAATTATTGATGAAGGTCAAGGGTTTAAAGAGAAAGATACGTCAAAAATATTTAATAGATTTTACAGTAACAGACCAGACAAATTTGGAGAACACTCAGGCCTAGGTTTAAATATTGTGAAAAATTTAGTTGATTTACATGATGGTAAAATTGTAGCATCAAACCGCCTCGATGGTGATGGCGCAATTATGGAAATTAGTTTTCCAACCTTGTAATCTCTTATTGATTAATTAATACTTAGTTATATAAGTTTTCTCATGGAAGATTTTAAAGTAAAAGATATATCGTCTGCTGAATTTGGCAGAAAAGAAATTTCAATTGCAGAAAGTGAAATGCCAGGTTTAATGGCATTAAGAGAGGAATATTCAGAGTCTAAACCTTTAAATGGAGCTAGAATTATTGGATGCTTGCACATGACAATTCAAACCGCGGTACTTATAGAAACACTAGTTGCTCTAGGAGCTGACGTTAGATGGTCTTCTTGCAATATATTTTCAACACAAGACCATGCAGCTGCAGCAGTTGCTAAAGCTGGTGTACCAGTTTTTGCTTGGAAAGGTGAAACTGAAGAAGAATATTTATGGTGCATTAAACAAACTATAATTGGAAAGTCAGATTGGAAACCAAATATGCTCTTAGATGATGGTGGTGATTTAACTGCAATTATGCACAATGAATATCAAGATCTTATGAAAGATATTAAAGGTGTTTCCGAAGAAACCACAACTGGAATAAAAGCTCTAAATAAAATGGAAAAAGATAACTCACTTTTAGTGCCAGCAATCAATGTAAATGACTCTGTAACGAAATCAAAATTTGATAATTTGTATGGTTGTAGAGAAAGTTTAGTTGATGGAATTAGAAGAGCTACAGATGTTATGATGTCAGGAAAAATTGCTATTGTCGCAGGTTTTGGAGACGTAGGAAAAGGGAGTGCTGCATCATTAAGACAAAGTGGAGCAAGAGTTTTAGTCACAGAGGCTGATCCAATTTGTGCTCTTCAAGCTGCAATGGAAGGTTATGAAGTTGTTTTAATGGAAGAAGCTATTAGTCGAGCAGATATTGTTGTAACTGCAACTGGCAATAAAGACATAGTTACAGCTGATCATATGAGAGATATGAAAGATAGAGCAATTTTATGTAATATTGGTCATTTCGATAATGAAATACAAGTTGAAGCATTGAAAAATTACAAATGGACAGAGGTAAAACCACAAGTTCACGAAATAGAATTGCCAAGTAAAAAAAGAATTATTCTATTAGCAGAAGGAAGATTGGTAAATTTGGGTTGTGCCACTGGGCATCCAAGTTTTGTAATGAGTGCTTCATTTACAAATCAAGTAATTGCTCAGATAGAGCTTTGGAATAATCATAAAAATTATGAAAACAAAGTATATGTTTTACCAAAACATTTGGATGAAAAAGTTGCAACGCTTCATTTAAAAAAAGTTGGGGCTAAACTTACTAAATTATCGAAAGAACAAGCGGACTATATAAGTGTTGGGACAGAGGGTCCTTTCAAACCAGATGCCTATCGCTATTAAAAATAGCTTAATAGATATATCCTCAGAAGAGACGACTAAAGAATTAGCAAAAAATTTTTCTAATTATCTAAAAGGCGGTGAAGTAATTTTTTTATATGGAGAAATGGGGGTGGGCAAAACTACTTTTGTAAAATATTTGATTAATCAATTTCAAACAAAAAAAAAAATACAAACTACAGAAGTAACAAGTCCAACTTTTAACTTACTTAATGAGTATGAGGTAGATGATTTAATTATTAAACATTATGATTTATTTAGATTAAAAGATGAATTTGAAGTAAAAAATTTAAATCTATTTGATAAAAATCAGAATGAAATAATTCTTATTGAGTGGCCTGAGTTAATTAGCAGAGGAAATTTCGAGAAGACTATAGATTTAATATTTAAATATGAAAATGAATTAAATAATAGATCTCTTAAAATTGATGGTTTAGATTGATTTTTTAATATGAAACTTTCAAAAGATTTTAAAGAAATTAAAGGAGATGCTTCTTTTAGAAAATTTTACAGAAACACCAAAAAAAATTCAATTATAGTATTTGCAAACAAAGAAAAAATTAAAAATTTATTAATTTATGACTCAATTAATAAAATCTTAATTAAAAATAAAATAATAGCTCCTAAACTACTAAGTCAAAATTATAAAAAAAATTATATTGAAATACAGGATTTAGGAAAAAAAACTATCTATCAAATATTTTCAAGAAATAGAAATAATCAATATTTAATATTTAAAAAAGTAATTAATACTTTAAATAGAATTCAATTAATTAAAGATAAAAAAATCAAAAATTTCAGAAATAAATTTTACCTGATTAATGATTATAAAAGTAAGATTTTGTTAGACGAGTCAAAGTTATTTAGTTATTGGTATGTTCCAAAAAAATTAAATAAAAAAAAAATCAAGACTTTTAACAGCAAATTTTATAAAGAAATTAAGCTATTATTATTAAATTTAAATTTTAAAAATAATACTTTTGTTCATAGAGATTTTCATGTTTCAAACCTAATCATAAACTTTAAAAATCAAATCGGATTAATTGATAATCAAGACGCTCTTTTTGGAAACAAAGCCTACGATTTAGCCTCTTTAATTGATGATGTTAGATACAAAACACCTAATTCATTAAAAGACAAAGTTTACAAATATTATTTAAAAACTAATAAACAAATTGATGCAGATAAATTCAAGAACGATTTTGATATTTTGTCAGTTCTTAGAAATCTAAAGATTATCGGAATATTCATGAGACTAGCAGAAAGAGATAAAAAAAGAAAATATTTAAAGCTTATTCCATATGCCTGGAAGATGATTGATAACAGGTTAAGTAAAAACAAAGACTTAAATAATTTGAAGTTGTTATTAGCATCAAATTTTCCTAACTTTATTAATAAGTAAAATGAGAATTAATACAGCTTTTATTTTATGTGCAGGATTTGGTAAAAGATTAAATCCGTTAACACTAGAAACACCCAAACCTCTAATCAAATTAAACAATATTACAGTACTTGAAACTTGTATTAATCTAATTGAAAATTTAGGTATACAACAAATTATTCTTAATACTTTTTATTTAAAAGATCAAATTCATGACTTTATAAATCATAAAAAATTTAATTCTAAAATTACAATTATTGATGATGGAGAGAATATTCTTGATACAGGAGGTGGCATAAGCAATATGATGAAACATACAAATGAAGAAAATGTTTTAATATTTAATCCAGACACAATATGGGAAAAAAATTATTCAAATGAAATTATTGAAATGGAAGATATATATTTTTCAAAAAAAATTAAAAATATACTTTTACTAGTAAAAAAAGAATTAAGTTTTGATAAAAATTTAAATGGAGATTTTGATATAAAAGAAAATTTGATTATAAAAAATAATCAGCGAAAATTTATTTATACAGGATGCCAAATCATGAATAAAAAACTTCTTTCTAAATATAAAGATAAAAAATTTTCTATAACAAATGTATGGAATGATCTAATTGAAAAAAAAGAATTATTTGGCTTTGAGACTAATAATAATTTTTATCATTTAACTGATCTCGAAACTTTTAGAAAACTAAAAGGTCTTTAGCTCTTTCTTTGTCTAAGTATTTGCAATCTGTAATTTTATTTTCTTTATCTAAATTTATTAATAGTGGATTTCCGGTTGGAATCTCTAATTTAGATATTTGATTTTCATCTAATTTAAATAAGTACTTGCATAATGCTCTAATAGAATTTCCATGTGCAGAAATTAAAATATTATTTTTTGAAATTTCATTTTCAATTTCTTGTTTAAAAAACTCTAATACTCTTTCATAAGTATCTTTAAGTGACTCTGTGTCTGGAATTTTATCAATTGGTATATCTTTGTAAGCATCAATATTGATAGGATGGTGAGGATTTTTTTTATCTAATGGGTCTGGTCGTAAATCCCACGAACGTCTAAATCGATGAACTTTTTCTTCACCAAGTTTTAATTTCATTTCATCTTTATTTAAACCTGTCAGGGATCCATAGTGTCGTTCATTTAATTGCCAAGCTTCTTTTGAAACTTTTGTATCTTGCAGTGTTTGTTTTATTAATTTTAAGGTATTTTTTGCTCTTAATTGATAAGATGAATAATAAATATCAATATTTATATCTTTCGTTTTTATCAGTTCACCAGCTTTAATAGCTTCAGATTTACCATTTTCAGTCAAGTCTACATCAACCCAACCTGTGAATTTTTTTTCAAGATTCCATATACTTTGGCCATGTCTTACTAAAATTAAATAACTCATTTGTTAATCTTTTAATTTAATTTATAAAATATAACTACTAATAAAATTATATGAAAATTTTTAGAATTAACTTATTTTTCATAATATTATTTTTAATTTCAGCTTGTTCTTCGGTACCATCAAACACATCAAATAGTTGTTCAATATTTAATGAAAGATATTTATGGTTTAAACATGCTAATAAATCAGAAAAAAAATGGGGAACCCCTGTTTATTTACAGCTCGCTATTATTAAAATGGAGTCAGATTTTGATTGGCTTGCTAAACCTCCTAGACAAAAACTTTTTAAAGTAATTCCTTATAAAAGACCCTCAAGTTCATTTGGTTATTCTCAAGCAGTTAATGGCACCTGGGAACAATATAAAAAAGAAACAGGAAATAAGCTTGCAGTAAGAACTAGGTTTAAAGATAGTGTTGATTTCATTGGATGGTATACTAATAAATCAAGCTCTATTTTAAAAATTTCTAAAACTGATGCTTTTAAACAGTATGTTGCTTATCATGAAGGGTGGGGAAATTATAAATATTATAAAAAAAATAAAAAGATTATTAATCTAGCAAAAAGAGTTGAGAAACAATCTAATGTTTATAAAAATCAACTAAAAGAATGTAGTAGCTCGTTAAGTACAAATAAATATATTATTTTTTAGATAATTCTTTTTTTAACTCTAAATCAACCGAGTCTATTCTTTTTGTATTTTTAGCGAGTGTTAAATACATTGTTGGAGTTACATAGAGTGTAAAGAAAGTAGAAATTATCATCCCCCCAAGTATAGTTGCTCCCACAGCCAATCTAGAAGCTTCACCAGCACCTGGTCCAATATTTCCTATCACCAAAGGTAACATTGCTATCATGGTACTTATAGATGTCATCATAATGGGTCTAAATCTTAATTCACAAGCCTCTTTGACTGAGTCTTCTATTTTTTTTCCAGTGGTTCTTATTTGATTTGTATAATCTACTATCAAAATACTGTTTTTTGTTGAGATACCTATCAGAATTACCAAAGCAATTTGAGAAAATATATTTATTGAACTATTTAAGAATAAAATAAATACCAGTCCTCCAAAAACAGCCAATGGTACAGTTAGCATAATTATAAATGGATGAATAAATGAGTTAAACGTAGCAGCCATTACTAAATAAGCAGTTAGTAAACCAAGGGTAAAAATTATATAAAGTTCATTTGTTGTTTCTTTAACTTCCTCAGACTCACCTTTCCAAGTAATTTGATTAGTAGGTGCTACTTCTGCCATTATATTTTCCATATATTCAATTGCCTCAAATAAAGAATAATTTTCATTTATATTTGCAGAAATGGTTACAGCTCTTTGTCTATCATATCTTGCTAATACTTTTGCTGAGCCTTCTTCTCTTAGGTCCACTAAGTTTGATAATGAAATTAATTCTCCAGTTATGTTAGATCTTACAAAAAGTTTACTTAAACTATCTTTATCTTTTCTATCAAATAAATATTGTTGAAGAATAATCGGATATTCTTTACCCAGTTTATTAAACGTAGTAACTTTTTTACCACCATATAGTGTCTCTAATGTTTGGCCAATAGATTTAGTTGATATTCCTAAATCTTTAGCTTTATTTTTATTGATAACTAATTTTACTTCTGGTTTGTTTCTATTATAGTCTGACTCAATTCTAGATAGTCCTCTATTTCTTCTAAGTTTACTAATCACTTCATTTTGAATACTTTCTAGTTCTTCATATGTACTTCCCAAAATTACCATTTGAACTGGTTTATTATAATTAGATACCCTTATGGATTGGGGTGAAATTGGAAATGCTAAAGTTTGAGGCACAGTTACTATTTTACCTATAGCCTCTCGCATTATTGTCATTGCATCCTTTTCCCGTTTTTTCCAGTCTTCAAGTAAAGCAATAATAATAAAACTATTAAATGAATTTGCAGAGCTTCCAAATCCTGGGACTCTCATTATAAATTTTTCATAAGGACTATTCTCAGCTTGAAGCAATGGTAGCAATCTCTTTTCTACTACCTGAGCTTTTTCTTGTGTGTAATCAAAAGAACTTCCTTCATCAGTAAATCCAATAACTAAATAAACACCCCTGTCTTCTTTTGGAAGAAGTTCTTTGGTTGTGTACATGAATAAAGCAACAGATCCTGCAATAATTAAAATAATGAAGGTTATTATCGTTTTCTTTTTATTTAACCAATAATCTAATGTTTCTCTATAAAAATTAGAAAAACCTTGAAAAAAAACATTAAATTTTCTAACAAAAAAACCAGAGCTTGTTTTTTTATTTAGAAACTTGCTTCCTAGCATTGGTGAAAGTGTTAATGCAACAAATGATGAGACAACTATAGAAAAAGATAAAGCTATAGCAGTTTCTCTAAATAAAGTTCCAGATATTCCTTTAATAAAAATTAATGGAATGAAAACAGCAAGTAAAATTAAAGTTGTTGCAATTATCGCAAAGGTAATTTGTTTAGATCCATTATATGCAGCAATCAATGGACTTTCTCCATTTTCTATTCTTCTATATATTGCATCAGTCATAATAACAGAGTCATCAGTGATAATTCCAATTGCAAGTATAAAACTAAGAAGTACAAAAATATTTATTGACAAATCAAATAGATAAATACCTAAAAATGATGCTATTAAGCTCACCGGTAGCGCTACAGCAGGAACAATAACTGCTTTTATATTTCCCAAAAATAAATAAATTATTATTACTACTAAAACAAACGCAATTGCTAAAGTTTTATAAACTTCATCTATAGCTGTTTTAACATATGTCGCTCTATTAAATGAAACATCTAGTTTTAAACTATCAGGTAAAGTTTTTCTAACTTCTTTAATTTTTTTTTGAATTTCATTTGATAGTTCAACTGTTGAGGCACCACTTTTTGCGTATATCCCTATACCAACTGTTTTTTGATTCAAATTATTTTTACTTTGAGATTTAAATAATGTCTTTTCAGAAACAGGACCCAATTCTACATTTGCAACATCTGATAATCTTACAATTTTATCTTTTGTTTTTTTAATTGGTAAAAATTTTAATTCATCAATATTTGTATAAGATTTATCTAAGTTAATTGTTAAATCTATATTATCTGCTTCTAAAGTCCCTGCAGGCAAGCTTATATTCTCATTTCTTAGTGCATTTTCGACTTCTTGAATAGTCATATCATTTGCAGCTAATTTAATAGGATCAATCCAAACTCTTACACTTAGTTCTCTAAGTCCTCCAAGTAGAATTCTTCCAACACCTTTTACACTTGAAAAAGCATCAACTAAATATCTATCTGCATAATCACCAAGTTCTAAATCAGACCATGTTAATGAAGAAACTGAAAGCCACATTGTTGTAGTGAAACCAGCTGCTTGTTTTAATATTTGTGGGGCATCTGCTTCTGAGGGAAGAGCATCTACTATTCTTGCTACTCTTTCTCTTATATCATTTGCAGCATCATCAAGTTCAATATCTGTATCAAACTCTATCTTAATACTACTTCTTCCATTTTCAGATTTAGAGTCGATATTCTTAATCCCTTCAGCACCTCCTATGACATCCTCTATTACTTGAGTTATTTCTTGATCGATAATTGGAGCTGATGCAGACTTGTAATCAACTTTGACTTGGACTACAGGTGGTTGCAAACCATCTGGTAACTCTCTTACTGGCAGTTCAGAGTAAACAAATAAACCAAATACAATAAGAATTAAAGACATAACCCATGCTACAACAGGTCGTTTTATGCTTACTTCAGTGATGTACATCTATTTATTTTTTCTCAGTCTCAGATTTTTTAAATGGGTTTAATTTTTTTAACCAATCAAACTTATTTTTTGTTTCAGTTTTAGCTGGCTTACCTTTTTTTTTCCAACTTGAAGCTTTTTGTTTTACACCATACTTAATTGGCCTAATTTTTCCATTAGGCCTTGTTTTTTTAAGGCCTTCAGCAACTACTGTATCACCATCTTCTAGGCCAGTTTTGATTTCTACAATTCCTTTTTTTCTTAGTCCAATTTCTACTGGTACTTTTTTTACAGTATTTTCTTTATCTACTTTGTATACATAAACATTATCACCTTCCATTATCAGACTGGTATCAAGAATACTTAATGAGTTTCTCTCATTATAATTAATAGATACTTCTAATAGTGACCCTGATAAAAGTTCGTTGTTAGGGTTATCAAGTTTAATTCTTACTGGAAGCGATCTTTTGTTTGTATCAATTCTGCTTGCAGTAGACTCTACAATTCCAGGATAATTTTTAAGAGCATTTCCAGAAAATTTTATATCTACGTTCTGACCTTTTTTTACATACGGTGCGAATGTTTCAGGTATATCTACATCAACAAAAAGAATAGATGTATCCTCTAGATTTACTATAATAGAACTTTTTGATACATCAATATCGTTGGAAAAATCTCTCTTACCAATAATGCCATCGAAAGTAGTGGTTACATTTCTATTCTTGAGTTTAGCAATCACGTCTCCAGCCTTAACTTTTGTGTTATATTTTATAGGCTCTAAAATTTCATATTTTTCAATATTGAATGATTTAATTTGTGCTGGAACTGCGGTTCCAAATGTTTCAATTGTGTTTTGAAACATTTTTTGTTCAACAACTTTTACAATTATTCCTGGAGGAGGTCTTTTACTAAATTTTTTTTTAAAATGATTACCAATCATTGTTCTAGCAATGATTACTGCTGCAATGATAAAAAAGAATAATAATACTATTGAAATAATTTTTGTTGATCTTTTCATATTTTAGTTTTTTCCATACTCAGACCATGAACCGTCGTAAATTGTCGGCATATATTTATCATTTATTAAGGAATAAGCTAGTGCCAATACACTTGCAGTCACTCCTGAACCACAGGAAAATACTAAATTTTTATCTTGATTTAATTTTAATAACTCAAATTGGGTTTTAATTTTGTCTTTACTTATAAAAGTATGATCATCATTTATTAATTCGGAAAAAGGTAAACAAAAAGAATTTTTTATTGATCCACTTCTTAAACCTTTTCTAGGCTCTACAACTTTACCCTCAAATCTTTCTTTGCTTCTTGCATCAATAACATTAAATACTTTTGTATCAATATTTTCATCAATCTGTTTTTTATTTTTAACAAGTTCTTTATTTTCTGCGCATGTATATACAGAGGTTTTGTGGATCACCTCTTTATTATTTGTGATTTTATTTTCTTTTTTCCATTTCTTAAGTCCCCCGTCAAGAACATGAACTAGTTTTGGATCATGACCATAATAAATTAAATTGTACCAACATCTACAGGAACTTATTACATCAGAGTTATCATAAATTACTATTTGATCAGTATTACTAATCCCTATATTGCTCATTATTTTTTCCCATGATCTAGAGTCGGTCAACATATGTGGTAAATCAGTATCTATCTTTGAATTTTTATCTAAGTCAAAAAAAATTGCATTAGGTATGTGATCTTTTTTATATTCCTCAAAACCATTTCTTTGAGCTTGAGGCATGTGCCATGAGCAATCTATTATTTTTACATTATCAATATTCTTCCATAACCAATCTGAACTGACTAAGGACATCTTATCTTTTTTCTAAATATTTTTGGTGATATTCTTCAGCTGGACAATAGTTTTTGACTGCTGAAATTTTAGTTACAACTTTTCCAGATAATCTTTTATTTTCTTCATTAAATATTTTTTCTGCGATTATCTTCTGTTTATCGTTTAAGTAAAAAATTTCACTTCTATATTGTGTTCCAAAATCTGGACCTTGAGAGTTTAAAGTTGTTGGATCATGAAATTCAAAAAAATATTTTACAATTTCTTCATATGATATTATTTCAGGATCAAAATCTAACTTTACTACTTCAGCATGATTTGTTTCACCCGTGCAAACTTCTTTATAACTAGTTTGAACGCTGTTACCACCGCAATATCCAACTTCAGTTTTAATTACTCCATCAAGTTTACTAAACTTTATTTCTGGACCCCAAAAACATCCCAATCCTAAAACTGCTATTTCCATTTATTATTCTGTAAATTAATCTATAAGTTATTCTATGCTCTCTAAAAATCAATTAGGCTTTTTGTACATGTTTATGTCCGTATGTGCATTTTCTATCATGGATTTAATCGTAAAATGGTCTGAACATTATCCATTGGGGCAAGTTTTGTTTTTTCGAGGTTTTTTTGGAGTAATTATATATTTTTTCATAATGCCAAGAGAAAGAATAAAAAATTTTTATCAAACTAAAAGATTTGGTTTACATTTTTTAAGATGTCTTTTTGGACTAATAGCTTTAATTGCCATATTTATTGCTTTACGAAATTTACCATTAGCTACAGTTGTAAGTATTTCTTTTGCAGCTCCAATTTTTACAACGATTTTTTCAATTTTTTTTTTAAGTGAAAAAGTAGGTTTTTACAGATGGTTGGCAGTGTTAATTGGTTTTATTGGTATTATAGTAATTACAGAGCCAGGTTTTGATTCTTTAAATATATACTACATATACCCAATAATTTTTTGTTTAGGTTTATCCTATGTTGCTATTGCGATAAGGCAATTGTCAACAACAGAGCCAGTCTGGCTAATTTCTTTATATTTTTCAGCTGCTATTACTTTAGCTAGCCTTTTTACAATACCATTTGGCTGGGTAATGCCAAATATTATAGATTTAATATTACTTTGTATGATTGGTTTTTTAGGAGGTTTTGCAAACTTATGGCTTGGACAGTCATTTAAATTATCAGAAGTTTCGCTTGTGTCTCCACTTAAATACTTAGCATTAGTTTTTGGAATAATTTTTGGTTACTTCATTTGGGATGAAGTTCCAACTATAAAAACCTTGTTAGGAGCAATGTTAGTAGTTTTTTCTTCATTAATTATTTTGAGAAGAGAGATCCATTATAAAGAAAAAATTCCATCAACAACCAGACATGAGTAAAGTACCAAAATATTGGAGATCAGCAAAAAAGTATTTATCTAGAAAAGATAAAGTTATGAAATATTTAATTCAAAAATATTCTGAACCATCTGAAGTTACTCTTACTTCAAGAAAAGATATTTTCTATTCATTATGTAAAAGTATTATTGGTCAACAGATTAGTGTGGCTGCTGCTAACTCTGTATTTTCTAAATTTAAAAAAAAATGTAAAAATAAAATTAATGCTAAAACTGTTTATAAGTTAACAGTTACTCAATTAAAAAGTTGTGGATTAAGTAGACAAAAAGTAAAAGGAATTAAAAGCTTAGCCAAACAAACATTAAATAAAACATTTGATTCAAAAATTATTCCAAGAATGTCAGATGAAGAGGCAATAATATATTTATCTAAGCTTAGACAAATTGGAAGATGGTCTGCAGAAATGATTTTATTATTTACTTACAATCGATCAAATATTTGGCCTATACAAGATATTGGTTTATTGAGAGCAATTTCTAAAAATTATAAAAAAGAATATTTACCACCAGAGAAATATGTGAATTTATTATACAAAAGATTTTCTCCGTATTGTTCTGTTGCAACTTGGTATTTATGGAGAAGTATAGATCCTGAACCTATTCAGTACTAAATCCTTCAACTACTTGCATATGTCTAACAGTTGTATTCCTTGCTAGATCCCAACCAGCCAAATACTCTTTAGAATTATGACATTCGATAGCTTTTTCATAACTTGGAAATTCCCACACAACTGTTCTTGAAAAATCATCTCCTTCAAATATTTCGTGTTTTCCACCTCTAATAATAGGAACTCCACCAAAGCTTTTAATAATTGGTATTGCGACTTCTGAATATTTTTTTAAATTGTCCTGATTTTCAATTTTTGTATATAAACTGATCCAATAAGCTTTCATAATATATCCTTTTAATAGTATTAATATTAACTACCTTCAACTATCTGATGGTGTCGCTCAGCGTGACCTGTTAGAACATTGTGAGCTTCTTTATAATCTATAGAATCATAACATTCTATAGCAGTATTATAATCAGGAAATTCTACAACGACAGTTCTTGGTGAGTTAATTCCATCATTAGTTCTACTTTTTCCACCCCTAATTATGAATTTTCCAGAAAATTTTTCTACCGCAGGCTTAGCTTTCAAAGCATAGTCCTTCAGTTTTTCTTCATTATGAATTTTTTCATATATACATACCCAATATCCTTTCATGATAACTCCTTTTTAAATTATTTTAATTATGTTAATAAATTTCATGGCTGATAAATTAATTATTTCTTTCGAAGAGTATACAAGCACTGTTGAAAAATTAGCACTACAAATACATCAAAACTACACTCCATCTGTACTTGTTGGTATTATGAGAGGTGCAGCACCAATAATTGATATTTTATCCAGAATTTTTAAAGTTCCTACAGCCTATGTTGTAATTCAGAGCTATTCCGGGGAAACTGTTGAAGATCAACAAGGAGAGTTAATTTTTGCGAGAGACATGAGTGCAATTGCAAGAAATGAAGATTTCAAAAATATATTATTAGTTGATGATTTATCTGATACAGGCTTAACATTAAATAAAAGTATAGATTGGCTCAAACAATATAAGCCTATTAAAAGCCATATAGAAGAGATTAGGACAGCATGTTTGTGGAAGAAAAAATCATCAATATTTAAACCAGATTATTGTCCAGTATTATTAGATGGTGATCCGTGGATAGTTCAACCTTATGAATATTATGATGAAATTGATATTGATGGATTAAATAAAAAACATTTAAAATAAAAGGCCAGTTTAAACTGACCTTTTATTTCTTATAAAAGTATTATTTTGGGATATCTCCTTCAACTCCTTTGACATATACACTCATGCCTGCCAACATTCCATCATCTGCAACTTTACCTTCTGCAACAAGTAAATTGCCTTGTTGATCATATATTGGACCCGTAAACGAGTGAGCTTTACCGGAAGCTAAGTCTTTTTGTAGTTTTTCAACTTCCTTAACTAACCCACTTCCCATTGCAGAATTATAAGGAGCCATAGCTACCATCCCTTCTTTTAATCCATGCCAGGTATCCTGTTGTTTCCATGTGCCATCTCTTGCTGCAATAGATCTTTCAACATAATATGGTGCCCAATCATCAATTATAGATGTTAAAATTGATTTTGGTGCAAACCTTTGCATATCACTAGCTTGTCCAAAAGACCAAACACCTGCTTTCTCCGCTACTTGAACTGGTGCAGTACTGTCAGTATGTTGCATTATAATATCTGCTCCCTGATCTATTAAAGCTTGCGCTGCTTCAGACTCTTTTCCTGGATCATACCAAGTAAAAACCCAAACAATTTTCGTTTTAATATTGGGATTAACTTTTTGAGCTGCTAAAGTCATTGCATTTATCCCTCTTATAACCTCAGGAATTGGGAAAGATGCAATATATCCAATAACGTTTGTTTTCGTCATTTTCCCAGCCATGTGTCCTAAAAGAGTTCTGCCTTCATAAAATCTCGCAGAATATGTGGAGACATTTGAGTGCTCTCTTTTATAACCTGTTGCGTGCTCAAATTTTACATTTGGAAAATCCTTAGCCACTTTATTGGTCGGATCCATATATCCAAAACTTGTTGTGAAAATAAGATCGTGACCAGATTGAGCTAACTGTCTAATCACTCTTTCAGCATCAGCACCTTCTGGAACACTTTCTACATAAGTAGTTTTTATTCCAGCAGCTTCAACTGCTTTTCTTCCCTCGTCATGTTGGTATGTCCAACCATGATCTCCTGTTGGACCAACATAAACAAAACCAACTTTAAATTCAGCATGTGCATTAATGCTAAATCCAAGCAAAAGTAACACAGATGCTAATAATCTTAAAAAATATTTATACATTTGATTTCCCCTTTAAATTTTAAATTAGTGATTCTGTAGCCTAAACAAATTTTTTTAAAAAAAAATATTTATTTTGGAATAGCTAACATCACTTTTCCTTATAGAAGATTTGCCCCAATGAAGTTGGAGTATTAAGTTTTATTTTTCTACTGTCACGAGAAATTATTACCAAAACAACAATTGTCATTATATATGGTAATGCACTTAAAAATTGAACTGGAATTCTTATTCCCATGGCTTGCATATGTAGCTGAAGAATTGTTATACCTCCAAATATTATTGCCCCAACCAAAACTTTAAGAGGGCTCCATGTTGCAAAAACTACTAATGCTAGTGCTATCCAGCCTCTACCAGCAGTCATATTTTCAATCCACTGAGGAGTGTAAATAAGTGATAGGTAAGCTCCTCCCAAGCCACACATTGCTCCTCCATAAAGAATACAACAATATCTTACTAGCAAGACATTAATACCTTGATTTGCTGCCGATACAGGAGAATCTCCTACCGCTCTTACAATCAAGCCAATTTTAGTTTTTTTTAAAAAATAGTTGGTTCCAAAAGGAAGTAAAAACGCAAAATAAAAAACGATTGAATGTCCAAAAAAAATAGGCCCAAAGAAGGGGATTGCTTCTTTTAAATTTACAAACAACAATGGAAATTGCTTTCCAGGTATTCCCACGAAATCTTTTCCAATCATTGCAGACAAACCAATACCAAAAATGGTAAGAGCAAGTCCTGTCGCTACATGATTTGTTAATAGTGATTGAGTGAGAAATCCAAATATAAAAGATAATAATAAACCAGAAAGCATAGATCCAATTATTGCTAAAAATAAATTGTCAGTAATTACCATTAATGCAAAACCTGAAATTGCACCTATGATCATCATTCCTTCAACACCTAAATTTAATACTCCAGATCTCTCTGTTATAAGCTCTCCCAAGGCTGCAAGTATAAGAGGAACAGAGGATGCCATAATAGCCCCAATTAGAATTCCAAGAAAATTAATATCAATATTCATATTTTTTTAATCCTAAAAATTTTATTCTAAAAAAAAGTAAGAAATCAGATGCAAGAAGAAAAAATAAAATCATTCCTTGAAATACTTGTCCTGTATACTTTGGTACTTGTAAAAATATTTGTGCAGTTTCAGCACCTAAGTAAGTCAGTGCTACAATTAACGATGCAAATACAATACCGATTGGATTTAGACGACCTAAAAAAGCAACAATTATTGCTGTAAATCCATATTCAGGTGAAATCATTCTATGTAGCTGTCCAATAGGACCAGTGATTTCGCCAACTCCTGCAAGACCAGCACACGCACCGCTAACCATAAATACTAGTAGTATCATTGTTTTACCTTTAAAACCGGCATACTTTGCAGTCTTTAAACTTAACCCTGAAACTTTAATTTGAAAACCCAAATAGGTTTTAAATAAAATAACCCAAGCTAAAAAAACACTGAAGAGAGCAATAAAAATTCCAGCATGAATTCGAAGACCCTCAAATAAAATGGGCAATCTAGCAGATTCACTAAATTGTCTTGTTTCAGGAAAGTTAAAACCCTCTGGGTTACTCCAAGGACCAACAACAAGATAATCTAATAATAGTTTAGATACATAAACAAGCATCAAGCTAACCAATATTTCATTAGTATTAAAATAAATTTTTAAAATTGCAGGTATCATCGCAAATATCATTCCACCAATTGCACCAGCCAAGATTATTAAAGGTAAAACATAAAAACCCTCATGATTATAAAATAACAAGGCAACACCTCCACCAACTATTCCCCCAAATGTTAATTGTCCTTCTGCTCCAATATTCCAGTTATTACTTTTAAAACAAAAAGATAGACCGATAGCTATCAAACAAAGTGGAGTTGCTTTTACAAGAAGCTCACTTAGACCATATAAATCTGAAATAGGTGTAATAAAAAAAAATTTTAGAGCTTCTAAAGGTTTGAAACCAAGTAAATAAAATATAATTGCTCCTGTTACTAAGGTCAAAAAAATTGCAAGTACAGGGGTTAAAAAATAAATTAAATTTGAAGTTTCATCACGTCTTTCAATTTTAATCAACTAACCCTCCACCCATTAAAAGACCTAACTTTTCAGGATTAACCTCTTCAGCACTCATTATTTTTGAGAGCTTTCCTTTGTTAATTACTGAAATTCTATCACTAAGTTGTAGAAGTTCGTCATTATCTGTTGATATAAGGATTATAGATTTTCCTTGCTCATTTATTTTTACAAGTGTTTGGTGAATATAATTTATGGCTCCAACATCTAGACCCCAGGTCGGA
>CABXUR010000008.1 GCA_902515485.1 uncultured Pelagibacteraceae bacterium
AGTTATAAATATTAATTTAACCTCAGTTTTTTTATTGAGTAAGTTTGCAATTAAAAAATTGCTTAAAAACAAATCTGGAAAAATTGTAAATATTACTTCAGTAGTAGGTCATACTGGTAACTTAGGGCAGGCAAATTACACTGCGTCTAAAGCTGGTATTGTTGCAATGTCAAAAAGTCTTGCAATTGAGTACGCAAAAAAAAATATTAACATAAATTGTATTTCACCAGGATTTATTAAAACTACCATGACAGATAAAATTGATGAAAAGTTTAAAGAAGTTATTATATCAAAAATTCCTTCTGCTCGGCTAGGTGAGCCAGACGATATTGCAAATGCAGTTCTTTTTTTAAGCTCAGACCAGTCTAATTATATAAATGGGGAGACAATACATGTAAATGGGGGCATGTATATGGCTTGACAAAATAGCTTTTTAAACTAATAAGAATTTAAAACTAAAAAAGGATCAATATGTCAGAAGACGTTTCAACCAAGGTTAAAAAAATTGTAGCTGATCACTTAGGTATCGATGAAACAAAAGTAACTGAAGAGTCTAGTTTTATAGATGATTTAGGTGCTGATAGTTTAGATACAGTTGAATTAGTGATGGCTTTTGAAGAAGAATTTGGATCAGAAATTTCAGATAGTGAAGCAGAGAAAATTTTAACTGTAGGAGATGCAGTAAAGTTTATCGAAGGAAAAGCTAACTAATAATTTTAATGCCCTTAGAAAAACATGGGGTAATGATAATTTTATCTTCTCCATCTGGAGCAGGCAAGACAACATTGGTCAAGATGCTATCTGATCTTGATAACTTCGAAATTTCAATTTCACATACTACACGGCAACCAAGACCCAACGAAACATCTAATAAAGATTATTTTTTTGTTGATAAAAATAAATTTGAAAGATTAATCAAAAATGAAGAGTTTCTTGAATATGCGAAAGTATTCAGCAATTTTTATGGCACTTCTAGAACACCTGTAATTGATAAATTAGATAAAGGTAAAAACGTTTTATTTGATATTGATTGGCAAGGCGCTGACCAAATTAAAAATAAAAAACTAGATTATAAATTAATAACTTTTTTTATTCTTCCTCCAAGTAAAAATGAACTATCTGAAAGACTTTCAAATAGAGACATGAAAGATAAGTTAATAGCAGATGAACGAATGAAACAATTTGAAAGAGATGTATTACATTGGATTAATTACGATTATGTAGTTGTTAATGATAATTTAGATTCTTGTTTTGCAAAAATCAAAAATTTAATAGATGCGGAAATAAGAGATGGGTCTAAGGATTATGATTTAGAATTTGTCAGAAATCATGTGAATAAATTAACTTCCTAATTTTTCAAAAGCCTCTGTTAATTTATAATAAGTATTAAAATCTAAATTTTGAGGTCTTAAATTCAAATTAATATTAAGCTCATCTAAAATTTTTTGGTTTCCGTTAAATAATTGATTAAAAGGTTTTTTTATCATCTTTCTTCGATGATTAAAAAAAATTCTTGTAACTTATGGAGGTGCAATTACTGCAGTATTAATTAACACACCAGGAACACCAGCAGCTGCAGCAACATGTTTGGATGGTTATCCTTTGGCTCAAAAAGGTGAAGCTGGACGTGCTTTAGGTATGGCAACTGTTTCAAGCACTGTAGGAGGGATATTTAGTGTAATTATTTTAGTATTTTTTGCACCTATATTAGCAAAACTTGCCTATGAGTTTGGTCAACCCGAGTATTTTGCCTTAGCTATATTTGGATTAACTATGCTGGCTTCTATTGGTGAGGGCAGTCCAATAAAAAATTTAATTGCAGCAGCATTTGGAATTTTAATTTCTACAATTGGTAAAGATTTTATGACTTCTATAGATAGATTTACTTATGGAATTAATGAACTTTCAGTGGGTATTGGATTTATACCTGTTGTAGTGGGTCTATTTGCAATTAGTGAGATGTTAACTCAATCAACATTATTACATCAAGTTTTTAAAAGAGTTGCTCTAAAAGCTGTAAAATTACCTTCTAAAGAAGATTATAAAAAAACTTGGAAAACAATTTTAAGATCTTCGGGAATTGGATCATTTATTGGAGTTCTACCTGCAGAAGGAGGAACTGTTGCATCTTTGATTGGTTATTCTGAAGCTAAAAGATTTTCTAAAAATCCAGAGGAATTTGGAAAGGGATCAATAGAAGGAATTGCGGGCGCTGAAGCTGCTAATAATGCTGCAACAGGTGGAGCAATGGTGCCAACGCTTGCGCTTGGAATTCCTGGTAGCGCAACAACAGCTGTAATTTTAACAGGACTAATTATTCATGGTGTCAGACCAGGTCCTGATTTATTTAGAGAGCAACCAGATTTTCTATATGGAATTTTTGGAGCAATGTTGATTGCAAATATACTTTTTTTCATATTTGGTTTTTTTGGCGCAAAAATATTTGCCAGAATTACCTTGGTGCCTAATAAAATTTTATGGCCAATGATTTTTACAGTTTCAGTGTGCGGAACATATTCTTTAAGCCAATCAATACTTGACGTCTGGATAATGTTATTTTTTGGTGTGCTTGGATTTTTTATGAGAAGATTTGGTTTCTCTGTAGTACCAGTAATTATTGGATTAATATTAGGAGAATTAGTTGAAGGAACTCTTAGGCAATCATTAGTAATATTTGATGGAAACTGGTTAATGTTTTTCACAAGACCTATAGTAGTAACTTTTTTTATTTTATCTTTCATTGCTCTTATTTTTCCTTTATTAAAGAAAAAAAAATAATATGAATAATTTAGATTTAAAAGATAGAGTAGCAATAATCACAGGTGGCGCACAAGGTTTTGGTTTAGCAATATCAAAAAGAATTATCCAATCAGGTGGAAAAGTTGTTATTTGGGATATTGATGAAAATGCAATTAAGTCTGCTATAGACGAAATTAGTTCTGACAATCTAAGTTTTAAAAAATTAGATGTTACAAATTTTGTTGAAATTGAAAATGCATTATTGGAAACTGAAAAAGAACTTGGCAAAATAGATATTTTTGTGAATAATGCAGGAATTACAGGCATGAATGCAAAAGTTTGGGATTATCCTTTAGACGAATGGAAAAAAGTAATTGAACTTGATTTAAATTCTACATTCTATTGCTGTAAAGCAGTTGTCCCTCACATGATTAAAAATAATTATGGCAGAATAGTAAATATTGCATCTATTGCTGGCAAAGAAGGAAATCCTAATGCAAGTGCTTATAGTACTGCTAAAGCAGGTGTTATAGGTTTTACAAAATCATTAGGGAAAGAATTGGCTGATAAAAATATTGCTGTTAATTGCGTAACTCCAGCTGCAGCAAAAACGAGAATTTTTGATCAAATGACCCAAGAACATATTGATTATATGCTATCAAAAATACCAAGAAATCGATTTGCTAAAGTAGATGAATTAGCATCCTTAGTTTGTTGGTTATCTTGTGAAGAAAATTCTTTTACAACATCGGCAGTTTTTGACCTAAGTGGTGGAAGAGCAACTTATTAATTGGAGTAAAGTATGAAATTATGTAGAATTGGAAATGTTGGAGAGGAAAAACCTGCAATAATAGATGAAGAAAATAATTTTAGAGATTTGTCTTCTCTAATAAGTGATTTTGACCCAGGAACATTAAATTTTAATACTATAGATAAAATTCAAAGATCAGATATTTCAAGTTTACCAAAATTAGATTCAAATTCTAGAATTGGTGCATGTGTCTCAAAACCATCTAAATTCATTGGAATAGGATTAAACTTCAAAGATCACGCAGAAGAACAAAATTTACCAATTCCAAAAGAGCCAATTATTTTCTCTAAATTCACAAGTTGTGTCACTGGTCCGAACGATCCTATTATTGTTCCAAAAAATTCAAATCATACAGATTGGGAAGTAGAGCTAGGTTTTGTAATTGGAAAAAAAGCTATCAATGTTAGTGTTGATGATGCAATGGATCATGTGTTGGGTTTCTTTCTAGTAAACGATGTTAGTGAAAGGCATTTTCAAAAAAACAAAGGTTTAACTTGGGATAAAGGTAAAGGATTTGATACTTTTGGACCAATAGGCCCATATATAATTACAAAAGATGAATTACCTGATTATCAAAACTTAAATATGTTTTTAGATGTTGATGGTAAAAGAATGCAAACTGGCAATACAGAACAAATGATTTTTGATATTAAAACTTTAGTATCTTACATGAGTTCATGTATGAGCTTACATCCAGGAGACATATGTTGCACCGGAACACCACCAGGAGTAGGAGAAAATATGTCGCCCCCACACTTTTTAAAAGGCGGTGAAGAAGTAATTCTTGGAATAGATAAGTTAGGTGAACAAAAACATTCTGTTATACCTTTTAAAGATTAAGATTTTCAGATAATTACTGCAAAAGTCTTAATTGTTTTATGGTAGGCTATATAATATTTCATTTTTTATTGTAAAAAATTAGATGAAATGATCTTAAAAGTAGTTAATTTAGTAATAAAAAAACCAAAGTTATTACAAAATATAATAATAAAAAATGCAAAAAAGAGATCTTTACTATGAAAGAATACCTACAAAACTACTTAGAGAGAATGTTAGATATCTAGGTAATATACTTGGCAAAGTTTTAAAAGATCAAGAAGGTGATAAATTTTTTAATTTAGTAGAAAAAATAAGAAAACTTTCTAAAGCAAATAAAACAAACCTAAATAGCAAACATTCTTACCGAAAAATTATTCGCACTATCAAAGGCTTAAATTCAAAAAATACTTTTAAGTTAACTAGAGCATTTTCACATTTTATGAATTTAATTAATTTAGCAGAGTCGATAGATGCATCTAGAAGCTTAAATGAATATGAAAATAATAAAAAAAAAATAAACAATAGTAATTTGTTTATAGAGGAAATTTTTGAAGATCTTTTTAATAATAAGGATATTTCAGATAGTAAGATATACGATCATGCAAAAAATCTAAGTATTGGCATTGTATTAACTGCACATCCAACTGAGGTAAAAAGAAGAACATTAATTCAAAAATATCATAAAATTACTGAAATACTTGAGCAAAGAGATCTTTTAAAAAATTATCCCTCTAAACTTAAATTGTTAGATAAAAAACTTTTTGATGAGTTTACAATTATTTGGAATACAGATGATTTGAAAAGAGTAAAACCATCTCCATTTGATGAAGCTAGATGGGGCTTAGCAATTATTGAAGACAGTTTGTGGGACACAATTCCAAAAGTATATAGAAGATTGAACTCTATATTTGTTCAAAATATGGATAAAGGATTGCCTAAAAACTTTAATCCAATTGAGTTTGGTTCATGGATGGGTGGAGATAGAGATGGTAACCCTAACGTTACTGCTAAAGTTACAAAAGAAGTTATTTTATTATCGAGGTGGGAAGCAGCAAAATTATACGAAAAAACTTTAACCAAAATAATTAGGTCCTATTCAATGGAAAAATGCTCAAATCAAATTTTAAAGAAAATCGGTAAGTCATATGAACCCTACAGAGTTTTTTTAAGACCATTAAGAGATAAAATGAGAACAACTCATAGAATGATTGAGCAACATTTAGTAGATAAAAAACCCTTAGATCAAAAAAAACTACTAAACTCTAAAGAAGACATTTTAAAACCTCTAAGAGTTGTGAGACAATCTTTAGAACAAAATAATAATGAAAATTTAGCTAGTGGTGAACTATTAGATTTAATGAGAAGAGCAAAATGTTTTGGAATTAATTTAGCTAAATTAGATATAAGACAAGAGTCATCTAGGCATTCTCAGCTAATAAGTGAGTTTGTAAAAAAAAGATATAATAAAAATTATTTAAAATTTTCTGAAATTGAAAAAATAAACTTTTTAAAATCAAAATTAAAATCACCTAAAAACGTGATCAATAAATTCAAATTTAAAAACATAGAAAATAATGAAGTTTGGTCAACTTTTAATGTTTTAGCAAAAGAACCATCTGAATGTCTTGGGGCCTATGTTATTTCAATGACATCTTCAGCATCTGACATTTTATCAGTGTCTTTTTTACAAAAAGAGGCAAAAATTAAGAATAAGCTTAGAGTTGTTCCTTTATTTGAAACTTTAGACGATTTAATAAATGCCAAATCTATTATGGAGAGCTTGTTCTCTCATAAATGGTATAGAAATTTGATTAATCACAAACAAGAAGTAATGATTGGTTATTCAGACTCCAGTAAAGATGCAGGTAAAATTTGTGCTAGCTGGCACCAATATAAAGCCCAAGAAGAAATAGTTAAACTTGGAAAAAAATTCAATATTGAAATTACTTTCTTCCATGGAAGAGGGGGCTCTGCAGGAAGGGGAGGAGGGCCTATTCAGGCAACAATGAGATCATTGCCACCTAATTCAGTTAATGGAAGAATAAGAATTACAGATCAAGGAGAAGTTATTCAACAAAAATATGGTTATGAGCCTTTGGCAAAATATAATATTTGTAGTTATATAGGAGCAGTATCAGAAGCATCTTTAAATCCACCACCACAACCTAAAGATTCTTGGAGGGCGTTAATTGAAAAAATGGCAGAAATTTCAAAAAGTTCTTATAGAAAAAATATCAATCAAAGTTCTGATTTTATAAAATATTTTAAAACAGTAACCCCACATGTTTCATTAGGGAAATTGTCTATAGGGTCTAGGCCATCAAAAAGAAAAAATGTAGATAATATTCAAAGTTTAAGAGCTATACCTTGGATTTTTGCATGGACTCAAATTAGATTGATGTTACCAGCATGGTTGGGAAGTGCTGAAGCCTTAAGATACGCAAATATCAAAGAATTTAGAAAAACATTATATGATATGGAGAGAAATTGGCCTTTTTTCAATTCAATGATGGATATATTGGATATGGTCATTTCAAAAGTTGATCCTGATGTATCAAAAATTTATGAAGAATATCTTGCAGATGAAAAATTAAAAAGAGTAGGAAAAAGATTAAGGTTTCAATTTGATGTAATAAAAAAACTTAATAAAGAAATAACACCTAATGAAATTAGCAAATTAAGAAAACAATTTAGAACATCGATAATAGTCAGAAATATTTATACTGAAGTACTAAATATTATTCAACCAATTGTGATAAAAAAGATTAAAACAATCAAAAATAAAGTTGATAAAAAATATTTAAATGATGCTTTATTAACATCAATTGCAGGTATTTCGGCAGCAATGAAGAATACTGGATAGATGATAGAATTACTCATTGCATTTGCAGCAGGATTAATAAGTTTCTTGTCTCCATGTGTTCTTCCATTGATACCAGGTTATATTTCTTATATTTCAGGCAGTTCTTTGAACGAGTTAGTAAATCAAAAAAATGTAAATTTGATACCAACTTTTTTATTTACAATTGGGTTTTCAATTGTTTTTGTTATCTTTGGAGCGGCTTCTACTTTTTTAGGGCAAGTATTATTGCAAAATTCTAACGAACTTAGAATTTTTGCAGGTATAGTTATAATAGTTTTGTCTCTTCATATTATTGGGATAATTAACATTAAATTTTTAAGTTTTGAAAAAAGAATTCATACTAATTCAAATAATAATTTTTATAGTCCAATTTTAATTGGTATGGCTTTTGCATTTGGTTGGACACCTTGTATAGGACCGATTTTAGGTTCAATTTTAGTATTAGCCGCTACTGAAGAAAGTATTAACAAAGGTATTTTGCTTTTAATCTTTTATTCTTTAGGACTTGCAATACCATTCATATTGTCAGGTTATTTGATACAAAAGTTTTTAATATTTTCTAAAAATTTTAAAAAAAATATAAATTTAGTATCAAAAATTGGAGGAGTTATTCTTTTAATTACTGGTATATTAATTTTAACAAATCAATTACAAATTTTGGGATATTATTTATTAAATATTTTCCCTTTTTTACAAAAATTTGGATAAGATAAATTATGAAAATCTATCAAATAGACTCCAGTGCTAGAAAAAAAGGCTCGACTTCTCGAGCATTAGCTAAAAAATTATTAAAAAAAATTAAAAAACCAGGAGACAAAGTTATTTATCGAGATTTAGATAATGAAATGGTTTTTGTAAGTGGATTGACAGAGTCTGGAATGAAGATTGCAAAGAAAGATCAAACAAAAATGCATAAAAAAATGTTTAAACTATCTGACACACTTGTAAGAGAACTAAAAGAAAGTGATATTATTATTATTTCTGCTCCAATTTATAATTACGGTCCACCAGCAACACTCAAGGCATGGTCAGATTTAGCTGCAAGAATTGGTGAAACTTTTAGATTTAAACCAAATGGGCGAAGAGAGGGGTTGCTAAAAAATAAACGTGCATATTTAGTTATTACTTCTGGAGGAACAAAGCTTAATAGTAAAGAGGATTTTCTTACACCTTGGTTAAAATTTATATTAAATTTTTTTGGGATCAAAAAGATAGATGTAGTAAGCGCTGACCAAATGGCTTTAAATTATAAAAAATCTATCAAAGATGCCGAAGATCAAATAAAAAACTTATTATAACAAATGAAATATTATTATTCTTGTATTTGTTAAATTTATTCTTATTTGCTATCATTTGATATGAAAAAAATCCTTTTTGTAATATTTAGTCTATTTTTTTTTACTAATAGTTACGCAGCCTGTGATGACCCATTGACAGATGGAGTTGACTATTCAAATTGTAGATTTTCTGATGCACAAGATTTACAAGGAAGTTATCTGCCTAATTCAAATCTATCTTTTGCAAGTTTTATTCAAGTAAATTTTGATAAAAGTATAATGATGAATTCTAATTTGTCTTTTGGAACATTCCCAGAGTCTACTTTTGTAAGAGCAAATCTTTATGAGACAGTTTCAATAGGTGCTAATTTTGAAAAAACTAATTTTAGCGGTTCGAATTTAACTAGAGTTGACTTTATGGGTGCAACTTTAATTGAGGCTAATTTTCAAAATTCAAACTTAATGGAAGCAAATTTTACTTCTTCAAATATCACTAATGCAAATTTTGAAGGGGCCAATTTAATTGGAGCAACCTGGACTAACGGTGAAACTTGTGGTCCAAATTCTATTGGTGTTTGCAATAAATAATAAATGAACACCTCCATAAAGACGGACGATGTTATCTTTAATTTTTTTAAAGAAATTTGTGATGAAAAAGATGATGTTAAATGTCTTGAGCTAGGTAAAAATTGGATAAATGCAATGGAAACAAATCTATCTAATATGGAAAAAAATTTAAATGGTATTGATAAATTAAAATATAAGGACGATATTCAGAGCAATAGAGATCATTTAAACAGTTTAAAAAGTAAAAATTCATCAGAATGGCGAGAATACGCTACTCAATGTATGATTGAAATAATGAGTCAAAAAACCCAATAGTTTAAATAATTAATAACAAAAATTATTTTATTAAGCTTTATTTAATCTTAAAAATATAATATCTAACTCGGAAAGGGGTGTCGTAACAGACTGAGATTAAACCCTAAGAACCTGTCCGGTAATTCAGAAAGGGAGAATAATGGATACAACATACTTTATAAGTCAATCAACATCACTATCATTAGTAATAATTATTAGTTTATTGTTTGCTATATTAGGCGTTTATCATTCTAAAAAGTTCAAAGGTATCAATAATTATCTAACTGCAAATAGGAACATAGGTTTATTTTCTTTAACCACAAGCTTAGTTGCATCAGCTTTAGGTGCTTGGATATTATTTGGTCCTGCTTCTGCAGCAACATGGGGTGGGATAGGAGCTGTAATCGGTTATGCACTAGGAACAGCTTTTCCAATGATTTTTTTAATTTATTTAGGAAAAAAAATTAGAAAAGAATTTCCAAAGGGATCATCTTTAATTGAATTTATGAGAAAAAAATTTGGAAAAAGTTTATTCAAATTAATTTTATTAATGACTATTTTTTATATGTTCATTTTTTTATGTGCAGAAGTAACCGCTGTCGCTGTTTTAATTAATTATATTTCTGGAACTGAGCTTTGGATTACAGCAATAATAGTGCTCTTAGCTACCTTAACTTATACTTTATATGGAGGATTAAGAGCCTCGATATTTACAGATAATATTCAGATGATTGTTATTGGTATACTTCTACTAATTTCTGTATCGTATATAATTTCATATACTGGTAGTGAATTTTCTTTTGCGTATATAGAACAAAAAAATCCCCAGTTATTAAGTGGCTCCTACAGTCCAAATTATACTGCAGGTCTAACTTTCTTTATAGCAGTTGCGGCTACAAACTTATTCCACCAAGGAAATTGGCAAAGAGTTTATGCTGCAAAAAATTATCAAACCTTAAAAAAAGGTTTAATTATTTCTTTTTTAATTATTGTTCCAATTGTTTTTTTCATGGGTTTTGTTGGAATGGTCTCATTTTCAATTGATTCAAGCATCAGACCTGATCTTGGTTTTTTTACATTATTATTAAGAGAACAAACTGAAATATTATCGTTAATAATTGTTACTTTAGGACTAGCTTTGACAATTTCAACTGTTGATACTTTAGTAAATGCAATTTCAAGCTTGTTTGTTATAGATGGTAAAGCAACATTTAATCTTGATAAAAAAACTGATTATCTAAGATTATCTAAATATTTTATTATATTTTTATCTGTGATTGCTTTTATTGTTGCCTCAAAAGGATATGATATTTTGTATTTATTTTTACTAGCAGATTTGTTCTGTTGTGCCTTTGTTTTAACCGTTTTTTTAAGCTTTTATAATAAGAATATTAATGAAAAAACTGCTTATATTTCAATTGTAGTAGGATTAATTGCTGGATTTTTAATGTTTCCATTTCCAGATTTTTCAAAAAGTTTATTAGTAGGAGTATTGTTGCCTAAAGAAATTTTTACACCTTTAATAACACAATCATTATTATTTTGGTCTTTTTTAGTTGCTACTTTCTTGCCAATGCTAATTTTAAAAATTAGAAAAGTTTAATAATAATTATTTTATTTTTTTGAAGGGGTCGCTCTTTAAGCTAATGCCTAAAGAGCTCCCTTATATTGCCTCTTTGGCTTTAAAATCCATTTGGATTTTTATTTTTGTTTGTTTGAAATATGAGATTTCTATCAGCTAAGTGTCAGGTGGTGTGAGTTTTAACATAATGACCTCCTTATAATTAAGTTAATTATTTTAATTAAAATTATCAATTAATTTATTTGTATTTTAGGCAAATAAATTTCTTGATTACAACCTAATGCTTTAGTAGATTCTCGATATCTAATTTAATTTAATCTTTACACGACCAAAAATATTTTTTTAAGAATTTTTTCTAACTTATTCAAGTTTACATAATTAATTAATATGTATAAAGTTTAACAATGAATTATTTATGTGCAGTCAGAGACTTAGCAATTAGCCTCATAGTATCTACTATAATCATTTATGCTTTAAACATTATAGCAGGATTTGCTGGAGCAGATTATAATTTCACAAATGGTGAGGTTTTTATAATTTGGATTTTGATGGGAATACTAGTTAATAATTGCATGAAAAGATAAACATTTAATCAAAAATGAAAATAGCTTTTATTGGTACGGGGCTTATGGGTTACCCAATGGCTTCAAATCTTCTTAAAAAAAAATTAAATTTAAAAGTTTTTAGCAGAACCCTTGATAAGGCAAAACCATTAAAAAAACTTGGAGCAAATATATCTAATTCTTTAGGTGAGGCAATCAAAGATACTGATATCATTATTACAATGTTAACAGATGACGAAGCTGTAGAAAAAGTCTTAGGAGATAAAGAATTTTTAAATAATCTAAAACCATCATCTACTGTAATTGATATGTCATCAATTAAACCGAAAATTGCAATTCAATATGGCAAAGTATTGGAAGAAAAAGGAATTAATTTTTTGGATGCCCCTGTTTCTGGTGGAACCATAGGGGCAGAAGATGGAAGCTTAGCCATAATGGTTGGTGGTGAACAAAAAACTTTTGATTATGCTTTTGATATTTTAAAGATCATGGGAAACCCAACTTTGGTAGGTCCAATTGGTAGTGGTCAAATATCAAAACTTGCTAATCAAATCATTGTAGGAGTAACAATTGGAGCGGTGGCAGAAGCCATTATGTTATGTGAGAAAGCAGGTGTGGATGCAAACAAGTTTATTAAAGCATTATCAGGCGGTTTTGCTGATGGAAAAATTCTTCAAAATCACGGAAAAAGAATGATTGATAAAGATTTTTCGCCTAAGGGAAAGGTGTCAACTCACTTAAAAGATATGAATAATATTTTAGAATGTGCAGGTGATTTTCATACAAAACTACCAATTTCAAGTTTAATTAAAGAGATGTTTAATTCATTGGTAGAAAGAGGCAATGATAATGATGATCATAGCGCTTTATATAAAGAAATAGAAAATCTAAATAAAACTAAATAGAGTTATAAATTATATTTTCTCTTTAAATGTCTTAGCTTTCCCTCAGTGCTATCATAATCAATATAACAACCTTGTAGAAACCTATCTCCTTCGCTAGTTTTGTAAGCTGTTCTTCCATGAAGCAATCTGTAGTTATCCATCATTATCAAATCTTTTTTCTCGAGTTTAAATTCAATTCTATATTTATCTGAATTATACATTTCAGATAATTTTTTTCGTGCCCTATAATATAAATCTAATTTTTCTTTTTCTAATATTGGTACAAAATCTAATCTAGGGCTAAATCTAATTTGTTTTAAGGATTTATCGTCGTTTAGTTTTATTAATTCAGACCAATCCTCCAAAACAACATCTTTATCAATAAATTTAAATTTTACTTTTACTTCAGATAAAATTTTATAAAAATCTGGATTTTCATTTTTTAAATCTTCAGTAACAGTATATCCATCTACCAATGTTGATAATCCACCAGAAACTTCGCTTACTATACAATGGAGTAATTGAATGCACGGAACAGGATTACGATAAGGATTATCAGTATGAGGTGCTAAAGCAAGTGAAGTGTAAGCTAAATCATTTGGATTCGGTTTTGATTTAACATCAAAATATTCTCCAAAATTAGTTCTCCGCACACTTCCAATTGAATTTGCAAATTTTACAATAAAATTATCTTCTATTGGTATATCCTTAATTACTACAAATCCATATTCATAAAATGACACTAGTAAGTCATGCATTTCTTTACTTTCAAAAAAATTGTCTTGATATCTATAGTTTTTAATATTTCTTAAAGTTGAGTCCCATTTTATTTTATTAATAGGTTTTATTACAGTGTCTTCATTTGAAAATTCTTGAGTAATTTTATTAATCTCTATTTTTGAACTTACACCATCATTAAAATCTATTTCTAAAAAATTTTTATTAATATTTGCTTTATTAATACTTATTTCATTATCTAACGATGTTGGATCAAATAGTCTTTGTTGAGTTCCCTTATCTATAAATTCCTCTCCATCAACTCTTTCTCTTAGCCAGAAAGGATGTATTTCTTTTTTTAATGAACCATTGTTAAAGTAAATTTTGTTTTCGTTGAGTTCGATTTTCATACTATTAAACTAAGAATTATTAAAAATTTAACTTTATTCAACATAAATAAAATAGTAAGAGTTTGATGTGGATCAGTTTAATTCAAAAAATTACCCTATTTATGCTAATTTTTTAAACAAGTTAGCAAATGAACTAACAAGGTTTTATCACTCTAAATTAAATAAACCATTCAAAATATCTAATAAACTTAAAGGAAAGGGTTACGATCCTGTAACAACATCAGATAAGGCTTTTGAGAAATTTATAAGACTAAGGATAAAAAAGAAATTTCCAAACCATCAAGTGATAGGTGAGGAGTTTGGTCATAAAAAATCAAAAAGTGATTTTACTTGGATAATCGATCCAATTGATGGAACTAGATCTTTTGTAATTGGTAACCCTACTTGGAGCAATCTAATCTCCTTAAATTACAAAGGAATTCCAATTTTAGGATTAGCAAATTTTCCAGTACTTAAAAAATATTACCTTAATTATTCAGATAAAATTGCGTATGTGGTAAATAACGGAATAAGAAAAAAAATTTCAGTTAACAAGAAAGTAAAATTTAAAAATGTAAAAGTTTCAGCTGCATTCCATGGTTGGTTACCTTTAGATAAACAAAAAAAAATACCTCAAATTTTAAAATTGATGCAATTTCCTTGTAGTGATGCATTAAGTTATTCACATCTTGCTGAAGGTAGAGTGGATATTGTAATTCAATGTTCTAATAAGATTTGGGACATACATCCACTTATACCAATAATAAAAGCTGCCGGAGGATATATTTCCACTTGGGATAATAGAGATGCTATAAATGCTGGAAACATTTTAGTAGCCTCAAATAAAATTATTCATAATAAATTTTTAAAATTGTTAAAACCTGTTTCAAAATGATACCAGTTAAAGCTCAGGAAATTTTAGATTTTTGGTTTAAGGAAACACCTTCAGAGAAAAGATTTAAAAAAGATGACGCATTTGATCAAACGATAAAAGATAGATTTTTAAATGACTATGAACTTGCAAGTCAAAATGAATACGATGATTGGCAAGATCAACCAATGAGCGCTCTAGCATTAGTTATCCTTTTTGATCAATTCTCTAGAAATATGTTTAGAGATAATAAAAAAGCTTTTGTGCAAGATCATAAAGCAAGACTAATTGTGAATGACGCCGTTTATGCTGGTTATCTTGAAGCAATGAATGAAAGTCAAAGGTTTTTCATGATATTACCTCTTATTCATAGTGAAGAGATAACGGATCATGATATGGCATATTATTTATTGAATAAGTACTTAAGAGGGCATGAAAATTATGTTCAAATTAAAAAATTTTGGCAAGATCACACTAGAGCTATACGTCAATTCCACAGATACCCTCATAGAAATAAAATTCTTGGAAGAGAGTCAACTGAAGAGGAAATCGTATACTTAAATGGACCTAATTCATCTTGGTAATAAATGAATTTAAAATTTGTTTACAAAATTATTAACAACGATGAATTACAAAAAGCAAAATTATCTGGAACTTATTCAGGATCATCTAAAGATATTGAGGATGGCTATATTCATTTTTCAGGCCAAGATCAAGTTGAGGGCACTCTTCAAAAGTATTATAAAGGAGAGCAAAACTTAACATTGCTTAAAATAGAAACTTTAAATTTAGACCATTTAGTTTGGGAACAAGCTTCAGATGGTATTTTTTTTCCTCATTTATATTCTTCACTTGATTTAGCAAATGTAACTTACGAATATGAAATTATTCTACAAGATGACGGAAATCATAAATTACCAGATAGCTATTAATTTAATCTTTAGATACTATTTTATTTACTAAGGATCTTATCAAGGGAGCCATTGTAAACGCTGCAATTAAAGCAACAGGAAATGCAAACATCCAAGAATAAAACCATCTATCAATAAAACCATCATACAGACTTGTATTAATTGCCACAACAACTCCACTCATTATAATGCTTATTCCAAAAGACATAAAAATCATAAACAAAGGTTGTGCATATTTTTTTGAAATCATATCTATTTATTCCCCAACAAGTTTACCATCAAAACACCAGCAATAATTAATGCTAATCCAATTAATGAATATAAATTTGGTGTTTGATTAAATCTAAATACCCCAACAATTACAGTCGCAACAATTGTTAAACCTGCAAATGATGCGTAAGTTATTCCCATAGGAATATTTTTCATTACCATCGATAGCGCATACATACACATTACAATTGTAATCCCTGTAATAATGCTTGGAAAAAAGAGAGTAAATCCTTCAGCACTTTTAGCAAAACTATTTGAAGTTACACCTAAAATAACTGCTAAAACTAAAAATAAATATGAACTAATAAGACTCATAATGTAACTTTAAATGAAATTTGTTGGAATATATATAATTATTTAAGTGACCATTTGATAGCATCTTCCATTCGATCATCTCCCCAAAAAAGTTCATTTTTCACAATAAAAGATGGACTACCAAATATTTTATTTTCTCGTGCTGCATTAGTATTTTCAGAATATTTGTTTTCAATATCGGATGATTTTACTTCAGAAATTATTTCATCCTTATTGAGATTTAATTCTTTACAAACTTCAGAAATACTTGGTTCTATTGCTGGTTCTTTACCTTGTTGGAACCATTTTTTATAAGTAGAAATAACAAATTTTTCTCCCCAACCTTTTTCTAATCCAAGAATTGCAATTTGATTAGCTAAATCAAATTCAGACAATGGGTATGGAACAGGTGTTTTTGCAAAAAAACCATATCCCTCTGCACGTCTTTCAATATCCCTCCACATATAATTAACTTTGTTCATCTTATCTTTTGGAAATGGGATATTGTTCATTTCCTTCATAATTGCTCTAACTGAAAATGGTTTCCAATTAAATTTAATTTGATGTTTTTTTTCAACATCAAGTATTCTTGTGACAGATAGATAAGTATAAGTACTTCCTATCGAAAAATAGAAGTCTATACCACTCACTTATTTTGGTATTTTTGTAGCACCTGTTTCAAGTGAAATCATTTTTCCATCTTGATACTTAAATACAGCCATCACTGCCTCTGTGTTTCCATCATTAAATGTAACAAATGCGTGTTCAACACCAATTTCATCATTTTCGAACAAAACTCTAATTTTATCTCTCTTAATGTCACCACTCATTGCCCACTTTATTACATCTGCTTTACCCAAAACATTACCTGATGCATGCATTGTAAATTTGTAATCATCATGTAAAATTTCATTCATTGCAGCTTCATCTTTAGCTTCCATAGCCGCATTATACTTTGCTAATATCGACATAGTTGTTCTCCTTTTTTATTGTTAATCTTTAAATGTTTCTCCAAATAAAGTCTTAAATTTTATTAAGATAATTCGGACATTGTGTAAGCTTTATAAACACACCCATTATCTTTGTCCCATTTTACTTCTTCATCAGTATTTAGGAATGCGCCCATGCCATCCATATTTGTAATATTTCCTAACCAGACGAAACCATTATTTCCAGTATCAGCAAGTGTCCATTCAGAACAAAATTCATTCGCACCACGTTCCATATTATATTGAACTCTTGCTCTTAAAGTTTCTACTCCATTAGCAATAGTTCCATGAAGACACATATTCATACTTTATTCCTTCCTTTTTTTAATTATAAATCTTTACAGGTTACTCCAAATAAAGTCTCAAACTTAATTCCTGATTCTTGCGCCATTTGTTTGGCTTCTGGATTATCCATATATTCTCGCATAGCATTTGCATGAGGAATATCAAAAATAGCATGAACTTTATTTGGTTTATCTTCCTCATGTCCAATAAAGATTTTTTTTATACCGGCATTTTCTCTATTTGACGCATCTCCTAAAACATATATTTTATTAAATATATCCCAGTCTTTTACTTCCATATTTAATAATAGTTTTGGCATAGTTTAAGCATTAAAATTTATGACATCATCTGTGCACTCAACAAATTGATGAGGTTCATAGAAATCATTCATAGATTCCAGTTGTTTATTAATTGCATCTGGATCAGTACCTTTCCACCAACAATACATAGTTAAATTATCACCTGGTGTGTTCCAGCTCATTTGACATTTTGCATTATCACTTGTCATTGCTTTGGTCATATCCTCCATCGACATTGAACCAGTAACTTCTATCATTTTAGCTTTTGCTTCTTTCGATTTGAAAGTGTGCGTTACTATATAGTTTTTCATACTTTTTCTCCTTTATTAAACATTTACTTTTGATAATTCATAAAGATGTACACTTGCTACACATTCTTCATAAATTGCTTTTGCAACTGGATTTTTTCCAGCAACAAATTCTTTCATACCTTCTTCATTGTGAACTGAAACTTTGAACATTACACCACTTTTGTCAGGTTTAATTCCTGGTATAGTTTTTTCTGGATAGGCTACACTTTTTCTAACACCCATTCCTTCATCAGATGCCATCCAACCCATGAATGTATCAAACTTTCCTTCTTTAAGACTTAAGATAGCCAACATTTCTTTTTCCATTTTTTCTCCTTTGATTTAATTGTTATTACTTTTTATTCACCCCATTTCCCATGAAACTCATAAACTTCTACTGGCTTATCTCCAACTACCCAACCATCATGACCAGGTTCTATTGAATATGCATCACCAGCTTTATAAGTTAATTCTGTTCCATCATCGTGTCTGGCACAAACTGCACCAGCAACTATCACACCAATATGTTTTGCTTTGCAGCTATCTGTACCAACTGTAGGCTTAATATCTTTTGACCACTTCCAACCAGGTTGTAGCTTTAATCTCATTACTCTTTGATCTCCAACTTTAACAATGTCTATTTGTGCATTTTTAAAGCTTGAGTTTGCTTCGTCCGGTTTATCAAAACTTTTAACTTCAACTGACGCCATTATTCCCCCTTTTTTATTGTAAGTTTACTTATTTAATCATTATTAAGTTAACTATTCTAGAGTTTTACACATTGTTTCTAATATAATGTTTGAACAACTTTATTTACTCTTTCTTTTCCATCAGGGATCAATTCTTCTAAAAAAGCATGACATATCTCTGTTTTTGCTTTGTCATATTTTGAGCCATAGTGTTTATCTACAGCTTTATTTACTCCTTCATCCCATTCACTCTCTGGAATACCAACTTCCAAAGCATATGTTTTTAAAACTTTTACAGAGGCCATAGATTTTTCTTTCATACTATATTCAAAAGTTTCACCAGATGGCAAAAAATAATTAGCCATGTAGATACCACTACAATCCCAAGCTTTAGTTTTATTAGCATCACTCATTTCTGCATAAGCAGTAAATGAAAAAAAAATACTAATAATTATTAATATTATTTTATTCATATTTATTTTTCTATTTACTAGTATTTATACTCACCAGACAATTGGTTCATTGTAGTTGAAAACCCCGGTGCTTTAGACATTAAATTTTGTCTACTTGTAAAACCAGTTCCAGTTATATTTTCATATTTTCCAGTTCCTTTCATAATTATAAAAGTACCTGTTCCACCTGAACCACCAGTTCCTTCACCTTCATATTTCATATAAACGCTTTCACCATCAATTAGATCAAATCTACACATACCAGTTTCATCCGTAAATTTACCAGCTTGTAACGTTAGTCCACCAATGCAGTGCATTGTTGATTTATGAAACATACTATCAGGATTTTCATCTGCTAAACCGGCTATACCATCATAAGTAATTGCCATATCACCTTTACCTGCATTCATTGCATTAATCTCCCATGCCCCCATACCGCTTACATTAAATTTTCCTGATGTGTGTCCATCAGCAAAAGATAATGAAGAGAACAAGACTAGTATTATCGTTGTTATTATTATTTTCATGTTATCTCCTTTTTATTTATTTAATTATTCACTAAAGATTGGTCTTATTTCATCTTTAATAGTTCCTTCTATTGC
The DNA here is from genome assembly GCA_902515485.1 of uncultured Pelagibacteraceae bacterium. Classification (GTDB taxonomy): domain Bacteria; phylum Pseudomonadota; class Alphaproteobacteria; order Pelagibacterales; family Pelagibacteraceae; genus Pelagibacter. The sequence goes on from CABXUR010000008.1 coordinate 19,458, forward strand.
AACATCTTTTAATTGTTCTTGAAGTTTTTGATATTCAGGATCAGCTGACATATTTGCATCAGCATCATTATCCCCTTCAAACATAGCTCCTATTAAAGTTTCTCTTATTGTTCTAGGGTCTCCACCCATTTGAAATGAGAAATAAACTTCATGGTTAGGGTAATGTTTTTTTCTAACTGCTGCTAAACCTTTTCCAATCTCCATAGCTTTACTTAAGCCATCATCTTTTACTCTCATTGTTCTTGTGTAGATTACTTTCATTAACCTCCTTTACTAATAATAAATGTTATCTTTATAAACATTTTGTTACATATTTGCTAAAAGGTCCTGCGTCATATTTGAATAACATGTATGCAAAAAATTCATTCAATCAAAAATTGAAACATACCTAAAATAGGTTTTTAAAAATTAAAAAAAGTTTTTTGTTCTAAAAATTCACATTAAAATCAATTTGTGATAAGAATTATTTATGATTGATAAATTTAATGGTGTTTTTTATTTAATTGTTTTTTTAGTTCATTTCATTGGAGTGGGTGTTTATGCCTATCAAATGATAATTGGAAATCAAAAATTTAGAGAAAAATTTGAAATAGATGCATCGGCAGCTACGATTATGAGAATGGCTGGAGCTTTATTTCTTGGCTCATTTTTAATGGCAATTTATATTTTGTTTGCAAGACCAAATGGAGTTGAGGGAACGTGGGCATTTTTTAATTTAGTTTTCGTTCAAAATCTTTGTATTCTAATAGTTAATACTTATTCAATTAAGATCGATAAAACTGGTATTATGAACGACTCTAATGAAGGAGTTATAGCACCATTAGTTTTTACAATATTAAGTGCAATCCTTATCTACGGATTATCGGATAAAATTTATATCTAAAGCCAACTAGGGTAAGGTAAACCTTTTTCCTCTAGAAACTCTTTATTAAACATTTTTGTTGAGTATTTATCACTTCGATCACATAAGATCGTAACTATAGTTTTGCCAGGACCTAATTCTTTACCAAGTCTTATTGCCCCTGCAATATTTACTCCACAACTTGTGCCTAAGCTTAAACCTTCATTTTGAATTAAATCATAAAGAATAGGTAAAGACTCGTGATCATCTATAGAATATGCATCATCAATTTGAGCTTCTCCAAAATTTTTTGTTATCCTACTTGAGCCAATGCCTTCTGTGATTGATCCACCTTCAGATTTTAATTCACCGTTTTTAATATAATTATAAAGTGAAGATCCACTCGGGTCTGATAGATAGATTTTGATATCTTTATTTTTTTCTTTGAGAGCATTGCTTACTCCTGAAATAGTACCACCAGTTCCAGAAGAACACACAAAGCCATCTACCTTACCCTCAGTTTGTTCCCAAATCTCTTGACCTGTACTTTCATAATGACCTTTAGCATTAGCAGTATTATCAAATTGGTTAGCCCAGATTACACCGTTATTATTTGAGGACTTAAGTTCATCTGCTAGTCTTGATGCAACTTTAATATAATTATTATCATCTTTATAAGGTTTTGCTGGAACTAATCTTAATTCTGCACCTAAATTTCTTAATAAATCTTTTTTCTCTTGAGTTTGATTGTCGTTCATTACTATGATTGTTTTATATCCTAAAGAATTTCCTAGAAGACCTAAACCAATTCCGGTATTTCCTGCAGTACCTTCAACAACTATACCACCTTTTGAAATTAATTTTTTTTCTTGAGCATCTTTTATTAAAGCAAGCGCTGCTCTATCTTTTACTGATCCACCTGGATTTAAAAATTCTGCTTTACCATAAATATTACATCCAGTCATTTCAGAAGCTGCTTTAAGTTTTATTAGAGGAGTATTACCAATTGACTCGATAAAATTAGTTTTTGTATTTTTCATTATTCTTTTTTTTCATCAGTCACAGCATAAGGTTTAAATCCTTTTGAGGCATCCCCGACTTTCTGTGCTGGAATTCCAGCCATGACAGATTTTTCAGGTACGTTTTTTGTGACTACTGAATTAGATCCAATTAAAGAATTTTTTCCAATAGTAATAGGTCCTAATATTTGAGCCCCAGATCCCACAACGACGTTATCTTCTAATGTTGGATGTCTTTTCATATCTCTTTGGTAATCAGAATTAATACTTGGTGCAATTCCACCTAAAGTTACATTATGATAAATAGTTACATTATCAGCAATTTTAGATGTTTCACCAATTACAACTCCCATACCATGATCAATAAATAAATTTTTTCCAATATTTGCTTTTGGATGAATTTCAATACCAGTTAAAAACCTTGAAAATTGTGAAATTATTCGGGCAATCAAGTCAAATTTTGCAACTGAAAAAAAATTAGCAATTCTATGAAAAAAAACTGCTTTTACACCAGGGTAAGTTAAAATTAAACTTAGTTTAGATTTTGCCGCAGGATCTCGATTAATTATAGATTGTAAAAATTCATTCATATTTATTTGCTATCTTGATATTTAATTAACGGGATATATAGTAACAAAATCTATTTATTAAAGGAGTAATTATGTACAAAAATACAAACTGTTTTCATTTAGCAATCCCATGTGGTGATTTAGAAATGGCAAAAAAATTTTATAGTGAAACCTTAGGATGTAGATTGGACAATTCTGCTCAAGAATGGGCTGATGTAGATTTTTGGGGAAATGAACTAACTCTTCACGCAAGTGAACATAAACTTGATAACGAAAGACATGACGTTGATATGGGAAATGTTTCAGTTCCACATTTTGGCGTTCATTTATCGAGAAAAGATTTTGATACTTTAAAAAATAGACTTAAAGATAATGGCACTAAATATTACGATGAGCCATATTTAAGATTTAAAGGTACAAAATATGAGCAAGAAACATTTTTTGTAAAAGATCCAAATGAAAATGTTTTAGAAATTAAAACTTTAACAAATAATCCTGACTAGCTTTTCATTATTTTAATGAAAAAAAAAATTGATGCTTATGGTGAAACTTTGTTTCACTTGATGCATTTTCGTAACAGACAGTTCATAGACTCTCAATCAATGATTGGCATTGATTATGAAACATTTATGATTATGTCTTGTATTGGGTCTCATTATATAAAACATAATACAAAAGAAGGAAGTAATTGGGATAGTTTGTGGGAACAAACAAGATCAAAAAAAATTGATAAACTTTATACAGAAAAAAAACTCACTATTTTTGCATTAGCAAATATAATGAAATTACCTAAGGAGACAGTAAGAAGAAAAATTGGAATTTTAAGAAAAAAAAAACTCATTAACTATTCAAGAAAAGATGGGTTACTTCCTACAGATAAAATTGAAGAAGCAATAAAACCATTTGCAATTAAAGAATTAAATGAACTCTCTCTATTTCTTAAAGCATTAAAAAAACATAATACTCTTAATCAACTTTTAGAATTTAAAGATTAGCTTTCATTTTTCTTTTAAAGCCATATTTATTTATATTGATTAAATAATTATATATTGCTAGTTTTTATTATAAATAATAGCATACAAAAATCATGCCAGTAAATTATAAAACCATTGCAAAAAAACTAAAATTTGAAGGACGAGCATTTATTAATGGAAAATATGTAAATGCAATTGATGGAAAGAAATTTGAAACTATAAATCCTGCTACAGGACAAAAACTTTGTGCTGTTGCAAAATGTAATCATAAAGATGTTAATTTAGCAGTAAAAGTTTCAAGAAAAGCTTTTAATAGTGGTGTTTGGTCAAGAAGTTCACCCGAACATAGAAAAGAAGTTTTATTAAAATTTGCAGAGCTGCTTAGAAAAAATGGAAATGAAAATTCTGTTTTAGAATGTGTTGATACAGGAAAATTAATAGCAGACTGTATAAATGAGGTAGCAAACGATGCACCAATGCATTTTCAATGGTATGGAGAATTAATTGATAAAGTATTTGGAAAGGTCGGTCCGACAGAGCCATCAATAACAAGTTTAATAGTTAAAGAACCTATTGGAGTTGTAGCTGGAATTGTTCCTTGGAATTTTCCTCTAATGATGGCAGTATGGAAAATGGCCCCAGCCTTAGCAGCAGGTTGTTCAGTAATTATTAAGCCAGCTGAAGATACTCCACTTACAGCTATAAGAGTTGCTAAAATTGCACAAGAAGCTGGCATACCAGATGGAGTTTTAAATGTATTGCCTGGTTATGGGGATGTTGGTGAAGCTCTTGGTCGACATAAAGATGTTGATGCAGTTTCTTTTACAGGCTCAACTGAAGTTGGTGGTTATTTTCTTAAATATTCAAGTGAAAGTAATTTAAAACCAGTTGCACTTGAGATGGGAGGAAAAAGTCCATTTATAGTTTTAGAGGATGCTAAAATTAATGATGACTTAATAGACAACGCAATAAATTCAGCTTTTTGGAATGGTGGTCAAAACTGTTCTGCAAATATGAGGCAGATTGTTCATAAAAAAGTTAAAGATGAATTTTTAGATAAAGTTTCTAAAAAAGTTAGAAAATTAAAAGTAGGCGATCCATTAAATTTAAAATCAAATATGGGTTCTATGATTTCAAAAGAACACTTGCAAACAGTTGATGGATATATTCAAAAAGGTATTGATGAGGGTGCAAAACTTTTATTTGGTGGAGTTTCAGATAACAGGCAAAAAGGATTTTATGCAAAACCAACTTTATTTGACGGATTGAAAGAAAATATGACTATTGCGCAGGAAGAAATTTTTGGACCTGTACTTGGTGTTCTAACTGTTAAAAATGATGAAGAGGCTTTAAAAGTTGCAAGTAATTCTAAATATGGATTGCATGCAAGCGTATTTACCCAAGATATTAATAGAGCTTTCCATCTTGCAAAAAGCCTACCCTGTGGAACAGTATCAGTTAACACTTTCTCTGAAGGAGATATTAAAACTCCATTTGGAGGGTATAAACAATCTGGATCATTATCCAGAGATCAAGGAACTGAAGCACTTAATTCATTTCTTCAAACAAAAACTATTTGGATTAGCCATTTATAAGTATATAATTTCTTAATGGACTTTAACCATTTTTTAACAAGTTATATGCCAAATCCAAATGTTGGATCAAAAGTACATTTCCAAAATATGATCGAACAATCTATTTTGGCAGAAAAACTTGGTTACAAAAAAGTATCTATACCAGAGCATCATTTAATCAACTTACTAATGATGCCATCACCATTACAAATGGCAGTAAAAATAGCTTCATTAACAAAAAATATTTCAATTTCAACTAGTGTAGCAGTTTTACCTCTGCATGATATGAGAACATATGCTGGTGAAGTTGCAACTGCAGATATTTTAACTGATGGAAGATTAATCCTTGGTGTTGCAAGAGGAGCATTTCCATGGGAAATGAAAAGATTAGGTACACCCATTGAGCATTCAAAAGAAAAGTTTACCGAGTCTTTAGAAGTACTTCAAAAGCTACTTAGCGAGGAAGAAGTTTCTTTTAGTGGCAAATATTATAATTTTGAAGCTTTAACAATTATGCCGAGACCAATTACAAAACCTATCCCAATTATGATAGCCGCAATGGATCCTAGCAGCATTAAAAATGCAGCATTGAGAGGGTTTCATGTTCAATCAACAGTGCTTTCTGGAACAAGAGAACTTTTGATGGAAAGGGTTAATGCATTTAGAGATGGATGTGAAGAATTAGGTGAAAAAGGAAAATTACTAAAACTTTCTATGCAAAGAATGATGTTTGTTGCGAAAGACGAAAAAGATGCAGAGATAAAAAATAAGCTTGCTTATGAATACTATAAACGTTTTGATAATATGTTTACAGGTCCTGGAAAAGTCAAAAATGGAAATATAATTCCATTACCTAGAAAACAAAGTTTTGAGGAAATGAAAGATAATTTACTTATTTGTCCTATAAATGAATTGATTGATAAATTAAGCATCTATGCAGAGGCTGGAGTAGATGAATTTATAATAAGCTCAAGTTTTGGACAGGAACAAAATGAAACTATAGAGTCAATGCATAAAATAAGTGAAGAGATAATTCCATATTTTAAAAATTTAAAAAATCAAGTTGCTTAAGATTTAATGTCAGAAGCATTAGATTGTGATTATTCAATTAAAGGTTCTGGACCAGCTTTATTTTTAACTCATGGAATAGGAGCAGCAAAGAATGCCTGGCGTTTTCTCCTACCAGAATTGTCAAAACATTTTACGGTAGTTACTTATGATCTTAGAGGTCATGGAAACTCTCCAGTTACAAATAAAAATTTTACTTTAGATGATTTAGTTTTAGATCTAGAAAAGATAAGAGAAAAAACAAAAATTGAAAATGCTCATTTTGCCGGTCATTCATTAGGAGGAATGATAGCTCCCGCATACTCAATAAAATTTCCAAATAGAGTTTTATCAGTTGGATTACTTTCAACTGTAGCAGGTCGATCTGATGTTGATAAAAACAATGTATTAAAAATAATTAACGAAATGGAAAGAACAAGTGTTGAACAAACATTGCAAAAACTTACTACTCGTTGGTTTACAGATGAATTTATCGAAGAAAATCCAGATTTAGTTAAAACAAGATTAGAACAAGTTATTGATACAGATCCTGAAGTTTTTTTAAACGTTTTTAAAATCTATGCAAATACGGAAATGATTACTTGGTTAAAGAATATATCTAAACCGTGTTTATTAATGACTGGTGAAAATGATTTAGGTTGCAGTCCTGATCATAATAAAAGAATGGCAAATGAGATTTTGAATTCAAAATTAGTCATTCTTCCCAAATACAAACATTCATTTCTCATTGAAGCTCCAAAAGAAGTTGCAAAAAATTTAATTGAATTTATTAAAAGTATCTAAAATTTCTTATTATTTTTGGAATTCAGATTTAAAATAATAATTTTGATGAGAACTATTTATTTTTATAGTAAATAATTTAGGTAAAACTTAGTTTATTTAGGGTCATAATATCACATAGATTATTTAAAATTAGTATCCAATTATATAAATATGTTAAATTTAGAAAAACATTATGAACCTCAAAATAAAAGTGATCGAATAGCTTTAGCTTTTACAAAATTTTTGCGTTATATAGCTGACACTTTTTTTAAAAAAAAGTATGGTCATAGAGCAGTAGTATTAGAAACTGTAGCAGCTGTTCCTGGCATGGTAGCTGGTATGCTTACGCACTTAAGATCTTTAAGAAAAATGGAAGATGACAGAGGATGGATAAAAATTCTTTTAGAAGAAGCTGAGAATGAAAGAATGCATCTAATGACATTTATTCAAGTTGCTAAGCCGACATCTTTAGAGAGATTTATAATTATAATAGCACAATTTTTATTTATAATTATGTATTCAATAATTTATTTAATATCGCAAAGAACTGCGCACAGAATAGTAGGTTATTTTGAGGAAGAAGCAGTTTTTAGCTATACAGAGTATTTAAAAGAATTAGAGTCTGGAAGAATAGATGATCAGCCTGCGCCTAAAATTGCAATTGATTATTGGAATTTACCACTTCACTCAACATTAAAAGATGTTGTTAGAGTAGTAAGAGATGATGAGGCTGGACATAGAGATGTGAACCATAGTTTTGCAAGAATATTAAATGAAAAATTATTAAAAAAAAAACAATCTTCAAATAAAAAAGAAGATAGAACTTTTGGCTTAAAATAAAAAATTAAATTCCATCAGATTAATACTAATACCATTAGTTAACATAGAAAATTAATACTCATTTTCTTTGACTCATCCTCGCTAATTTAGTTTAATTAAATCTAAATAAACAAAGGGGAAATAATGAAAATAATTAAAACTACACTTGTCGCTGGATTAATTTCAATTTTTGCTACTTTTTCATCTTTTGCTGAGAAAGTTAAAATTGGAGATCCAGGTTGGACAGGTGCGACAGCTATTGCTAATTTATTAGCTGCAGTTGTTACAGATAAAATGGGTGGAGAAGCAGAGCTTGTTCCAGGTAACAACACTGCAATCTATGGAGCAATAGATAGAAGTAAAGGTGAAATCGAAGTTCATCCTGATATCTGGTTGCCAAATCAACAAGCTTACACAAATGATTTAGTTCCTAAAGGAACTTTAAAATTAAGCAGCAAACCATATGAAGGAAACCAAGGTTATTGTGTTTCTCAACAGTTTGCAAAAAAAATGAATATTACTGCAATCGAAGATTTAGGAAGACCTGAAGTTGTTAAAGCTATGGATAGTGATGGCAATGGTAAAGGTGAGTTCTGGATTGGTGCAGATGGTTGGGCTTCAGCTAATGTTAACCAAGTTAAATTAAGAGACTATGGTTTATATGATGCAGGCATTGAACCAATCAGAGCAGCAGAAGCAGTTAAGAATGCAAGAGTACTTGACTCAATTAAAAAAGGTGAAGGGTATGCATTTTATTGTTACAAACCACATGCAATTTGGGGAATGGCTGATGTAGTTATGTTGGAGGAACCAAAATTTGATCCAGCTAAATACAAAATGGTTCAACCTAAAGAGGATGCTGACTGGTATAACAAGTCTTATGTAGCTTCAAAAGATGCTCTTAAAAAAATTCAAATTGGATGGGGAACATCTTTAGAGAGTAAATCACCAGCAATTGTAGAATTCTTTAAGAATTTTCAATTAACCGCAGATGATGTTTCATCAATGGCATATGCAATTTCAGTTGAAAAAAAAGATCCAGCTGCTGTTGCAAGAGCATGGATGGAAGCTAACAAATCAACTGTTGATGGTTGGTTAGGACTTTAATCTAAATTAAATCATTTATACTCGGCAATTAGTTATTGCCGAGTATATTTTCCTATATTAAAAATAAAAATGGATTCATCGAGTTCAGCTATAAAGATTGAAAATGTTTGGAAAGTGTTTGGTAACACTTCAAATGAAGCGTTAGATGCAATCCAAAATCATAAAATCTCAAAAACAGAGGCTTTAGAAAAATATAATTCTGTAATTGGAGTTTCAGACGTTTCTTTTGAGGTAAATCAAGGAGAGATATTTTGTGTAATGGGTCTTTCAGGTAGTGGTAAATCAACATTAGTAAGGCATATTAATAGACTTCTAGAGCCAACTTCAGGAAAAATTTTTATCAATGGTCAAGATGTAATGACACTTGATAGGGAAAATTTACAGGAATTGAGAAACAAAAAAATAGGAATGGTTTTTCAAAACTTTGCTTTAATGCCTCATAGATCTGTATTGGATAATATAGCTATGCCACTTGAGATAAGAGGAATAAGTAAAAATGATAGACTTGATGCTGCGAATAAAATTTTAGATATTGTTGAATTACAAGGGTGGGGAAATAAATTTGCTCATGAATTATCTGGAGGAATGCAACAAAGAGTTGGACTTGCAAGAGCTCTAGCTGCTGACCCAGATTTTCTTTTAATGGATGAGCCTTTTAGCGCATTAGACCCTTTAATTAGAAGACAACTTCAATCCGAATTTATTAAACTTTCAAAACAAATGGAGAAAACAACAGTTTTTATCACTCATGATCTGGATGAAGCTGTAAGAGTTGGTCATAGAATTGCTATTATGAGAGATGGCAAAGTAATTCAAATAGGTACGCCTGAAGAGATTGTAGTTAATCCTGCCGATGATTATGTGGCAGATTTTGTTAAAGGCATATCAAGATTAAAAGTTGTTCAAGCAAAATCTATTATGCAATCTTTAGAAAGTTATGAAAATAAAAATGGAAAATTACCATACGATTTAGAAGTTGTTGATGAACATGATTTATTAAGCAAACTTATAGAAACTTCAGCATCAAAAGATAAACCAATTTTAGTTAATAATAGTGAAAACAAAACTATCGGTGTTATTTCACAATCAGGACTTTTAAAGGCAGTAATTGAGGGTGTTGATGGAGAATAAACAAAATAATAATCCATCAAGATCAGAATTAATAACAGATTTTGTTAAGACAAATTCTAATTATTATATTAAGCAATTCCAGCAAATTGGAAGCAAACCTACATTTTCTTTTTCATTTAATATTTATGCTGCAATTCTAGGACCTATTTGGTTTGGAATGAGAAATATTTGGAATTGGGCATTAACTTTTTTAATTATTGAGACTTTTTCAGTAGTACAAATTATTAGAGGTATGTTTGGAAATATTACTGCAGAAGCAGTACAAAAAATTGAACAAGTTCAATCGACCATTGCTTTTAGAAATAAACAACTGGAGGCAGCTATTACAAATAATCCTGATAAAGTTGATGTTTATAAGAGAAATATTAAATCTCTTGAAGATGCTATGCAAGGATATATTGATGAAGTAAGTAGAATTGAGGCTTCGGCTATTTGGATCACTACCTTTGGGATAGTTTTATTAATCTCAATTAAAGTAGTTCAAGGAATTCTTGCAAATTCTAAATTAGAAAAGAGATATTCTGAGTGGCTATCAGATAAAACAATTAGTCCTGGTATGCAGACTAAGAATTATATTTTAAGTACTGTTTTTACATCTGTAGTAATGTTTTTTTCAGTAGTTCATTATAGTTTCCCTGGTTTGATTGTAATTATGAATGAATTTCCAACACATCCAGATATTAGATTAACATCCATAGCATGGGTTGAAAAAATATTTAATTATGCTGTTTTAAAAGGAGATGCGTTATTTACAGCTATTACAATTGGTATTAGGTCAGTTTTAGACTTTTTAGAATTATTGTTTGTTAAAACACCATGGATAGTAATTATTACAGCAATAGTAACATTAACAGGATTATCTGCTGGACCTAGAGCTGCAATATATTCAGCTGGGTTTTTATGTTACATGGGATTTTTAGGTTTTTGGGTTAAAGCAATGACTACTCTAGCTTTACTTGGAACAGCTGCAATTTTAAGTATTGCAATTGGTATTCCACTTGGAATTTTTTGTGCAAGACGTCAAAGATTTTATTCAATGATAAGACCCATTATGGATTTTATGCAAACAATGCCAGCATTTGTTTTTATGATACCTGTCATTGCTTTTTTTGGGACTGGCAAAGTTGCTGCTGTAATAATTACTATGATTTTTGGAGGAACACCTGTTGTTAGATTGACAGTGCTTGGATTAAGAGGAGTTCCAGAGACAATAAGAGAAGCAGCTATAGCATATGGAGCAAGTAAATGGTATTTACTTAGAAAAGTTGATTTACCACTTGCAACTCCATCCATATTAGCAGGAGTTAATCAAACAGTAATGTTAAGTTTAGCAATGGTAGTTGTTGCATCTTTAATTGGTGCAAAAGGATTGGGTCAAGATGTTCTTGAAGCTCTACAATACGCAAATGTTGGCCAAGGTATTCTAGCTGGTGTAGCTATTTTATTTGTAGCTTTAATTTTAGATAGGGTTGTTCAAGGTAAAAAAAGAGTTTAATAAAACCTAATGGAATATCTAATATTGGGTTTCTTTACTGGTTTAAGTTTAATCTTAGCAATAGGTGCTCAAAATATTTTTGTTATAGAACAAGGATTAAAGAAACAGCATATATTTTTAGTTTGTTTAGTTTGCTCATTATCTGATCTAATATTAATTTTTTTAGGAATATTTTTATTTCATTATTTTATTCAATATTTTAATTCAATAATTGAATTAACATTAAATATTCTTTTAATAATTTTTTTACTTCATTTCATCTATTCAAAAATAAAAATTTATAATTCAAGTATAAAATTAAATGATCAATCACAAGTTATTTCAAAGCTAAACATTTTATTAAAGACACTTGGATTCACTTATCTTAATCCCCATGTGTATTCAGACACAGTTTTTTTTCTTGGTAACTTCTCAAAAAATTTTTTGATAAATGAAAAAATAAATTTTGGCTTAGGAGCTGCGATTGCATCTTTTTTATTCTTTTTTTTAATTGGATATCTATCTAAATATTTTTCAAAGTTTGCAGAAAATAATAAAGTTTGGAAAATTATAAATACATTTATAATTATTTTTATGAGCCTATTAACTTTATTTATAATTTTGGATACTTTTATTAATTAGAAAAACCATATTTTCTCAATCTAACATCACCAGTTCTTGCATGAGCCTCCATTCCTTCGTATCTGGAAATTCTTGCACAAGCAGCGCCTACAGTTTTTGTAGATTCTTTTGTCATTCTTTGAAAACTTAATGTTTTAATAAATTTTCCTACAAATAATCCTCCTGTATATCTACCTGCACCTTTGGTTGGCAGAATATGATTGGTTCCTGAACATTTATCTCCATAAGCAACTGTAGTTTCTTCACCAATAAATAATGAACCATAATTCTTTAATCTTTTATGAAACCAATCTAAGTTTTCAGTTTGAACTTCTAAATGTTCAGGTGCATATTCATCACTAATTGTAGCTATTTCTTCATCGGTATCGCAAAGAATGACTTCACCATAATCTCTCCAAGCAGCCTCTGCGCTAGTCCTTGGAATTTCAGGTAATTCAGCTATTAATTCTGGAACTCTTTTCATTACT
>CABXUR010000009.1 GCA_902515485.1 uncultured Pelagibacteraceae bacterium
ATTATCTAGAATTGCTGTTTTTTTATAGCCCTTGCTAATTTCTTTTATTAAAAAAGAGTACATTTCATGAAGATTTGCTACAATTATATTATAACTAAAATTTTCTAAATTATTGCTAATTTTTTTAATAAATTTATTAGTGAATTTTATCAATTCATCACCTACATTTTCTGGATGATCTTTACTAATTTCTTCGACAACCTTTGTGTGCAAAGTCCATAATTTTTGGATAAATTTATGTGATGCAGCAATACCTTCCTCTGACCACTGAACATCTTTTTCTGGTGGACTATCTGATAAAATAAATAATCTGACAGAATCTGCTCCATAATTACTAATTATATTTTCTGGATCTATAGTATTTTTTTTTGATTTTGACATTGACTCTGATGGTCCAACCTTCACCTCTTGCGATGGATTATTTTTAAGATATTTTTTTCCATCTTTTGAAATTATCTCATCTGGACTTACCCAATTGTTTTCCAGATCTTTGTATGTTTCATGACAAACCATTCCTTGAGTAAATAGTCCTTTAAATGGTTCTGTAATATTGAACTTATCATTCTTGTGTGTAAGAGCTTGCATGAAGAATCTTGAATATAATAAATGCAAAATAGCATGTTCAACACCTCCTATATATTGATCGACTGGCATCCAATAGTTGATATCCTCATAAGAAAATCCATACTCACTGTTTTTTGGAGAACAAAATCTTAAAAAATACCAAGAAGAATCTACAAAAGTATCAAGTGTGTCTGTTTCTCTGGTATATATTTTTCCACTAATTGTTAAATTTTTCCATTCATTTGCATTATCAAGAGGATTACCAGTTGCTTGAAACTTATCTATTTGAGGAAGCTCAGCAGGCAACATTTCTTTAGGGAGTTTTTGTGGATTGTTATTTTCATCGTATATTATAGGAATAGGACAACCCCAATATCTCTGTCTTGAAATACCCCAATCTTTTAATCTAAAATTAATTTTTTTCTCACCAAGTCCATTTTTTTCAAGATGTTCGATGGTTTTAATTATAGAGTCCTCTGGACATTTAAGACCATCCAAGAAACTAGAATTAAATATATATCCTGGACCAGTATAAGCTTCATCAGTAACTTTAAATTTTAAATCATCTTTTTTTGGAGTAACAACAGTTTTAACATTAAGTTTATATTTATTTGCAAAATCTAGATCTCTTTGATCATGTGCAGGACAGCCAAAGACTGCACCTAGTCCATAATCCATTAAGACAAAATTGGCAAAGTATACTGGAACTTTTATATTTTCATCTAAAGGATTAATTGCAGTAAGGTCAGTCTTGAACCCTATTTTCTCTGCATTTGCAATTGACTCTTCAGTTGTACCTGCTTCAGAACATTTCTCCTTAAATTTTATAAACTCTTCATCTTGTTCATAAAATTTAGATAATGGATGGTCAACTGATAACGCTAAAAAAGATAGGCCAAACAATGTATCTGGTCTAGTTGTAAAACATTTAATTTCTCTAACATCTTTTGATGAAGATATTGGAAATTTTACTTCACAACCAAAAGATTTTCCAATCCAATTCTTTTGCATTGTCTTAACTTTATTAGGCCATTGATCGAGAGTATCTAAACTTTCAAGTAATTCATTTGAAAATTTAGTTATATTAAAAAACCATTGATTTAACTTTTTTCTTTCAACTTGAGCACCTGATCTCCAACCTTTGCCGTCAATTACTTGCTCATTGGCAAGAACAGTTTGATCTACTGGATCCCAATTTACATCTTGTTCTTTTCTATATACAAGGCCCTTATCATATAATTCTAAAAAAAATTCTTGTTGATGTTTGTAGTAATTTACTGAACACGTTGATATTTCTCGATCCCAATCTATCGAAAGTCCAAGTCTTTTAAGTTGAGATTTCATGTTTGAAATATTTGACTCAGTCCAATCCTTAGGATTTAAATTATTTTGTCTAGCAGCATTTTCTGCAGGCATACCAAATGAGTCCCAACCCATCGGGTGTAAAACATTATACCCTTGGAGAGATTTGTATCTAGCTAGAACATCACCTATAGTATAATTTCTTACATGTCCCATATGAATTTTTCCAGATGGATATGGAAACATTTCTAAACAATAAAATTTTTTTTTGCTTTTATCTAGTTTTGTAGAAAAGGTATTATTTTTTTCCCAGTATTTTTGCCAGTTTTCTTCAACAGTTTTAAAATTATATCTTTCCACAAACTTAAAAATTAATTTATAGGTTAATCTTTTTTATCTTTTTCTGTTTTAGCCTGTTGTTGATAAATGGTTGCTTTTTTTAAAATTTCTTTTTTTAATTCTTTAGATAAATTACCATCTTTTTCTATAATTTTACATTTATTTGAAGAATCACAATTTCTATAGAATATTTTTAAATCTAAAGCATCAGATCTAATTTCATTTGTTAAAAATCTGACTGTGATTTTAATATTTTCATTTAAGTTTTTATTATCTGAGTACCAGTCAGTTACAATTATACCTCCGCTATAGTTAGCAGTTGTTAATGGCATAAAATCTATTGTATCTAAAGTTGCACGCCAAAGTTCGTTGGAACTAGCAAACTCATAATTTGTAGTTCCTCCAACGCCAAATCCTTTTTCGGTATCAAAAAGTTTAAATGATTTACCTTCTTCGATATTTTGTTTTACTCTTTCATCTGGATCATTGGATATTTTTTTAGAGTCAACTTTTTTATAAGCTAAAGGCCCACATGAACTTAATGAAATAATAAGCTGTAATAGTAATAATATTTTTATTAACTGCATAATAATCTGATTTAATTTTTAAAGAGGTTTACAGGGTTTTTCCTAATTTACATAATTGATATTTTAGAGATATGACTTAATTACTGTTGTAATTATGCAACACTATATAACTATTATTCAATAAAAATAATTAATTTAACTATAAAACGATAATTTTGCTAAAAACACACTGTTTGTAATTACAACAAAAACAAAAGGAGTAATAATGACAAACTTTAAAAAAATCGGTTTGACTGCTTTAGCAGGAACACTGGCTGCAACAGCATATGCGCAAGCAGGTGCTCTTTCAGTAAGTGGTACAGCTAGAATGGAATACCAATCTACACAAGCATCAGCAACTGCTAAGTCTGACGCTTTTGCTCAAAACACTACAATTTCATTTACTGGTTCAGGTGAATTAGATAATGGAATGACAGTAAGCTACTTACAAGCCCAAGCTGGCGCAAGTACTCTAACATCTCAAGGTGTAACACTTGATATGGGTGATATGGGTTCAATAGCTATTACTAACTATAACTTTGGTGGTATCGGTACTATTCAAGATATGGTTCCAAATGGTGGTGAACAACCATGGGATGATTTAGGAACTCACGGTACACCAGAACAAGGTGTAGCAGCACCTCATTCTGGAAACAGAGTTGGTTACAAAACTACAGCTGGTGGAGCAATTATTTCTGCTTCAATGGACTATCAACAAAATAGTCCTACTACATCAATAGCAGTACAATTGCCAAACTTAGTTGAAGGTTTAAATATTGGTGCTGGTATTGCGACTGACCAAGCATCTGCAACTGCAGAACAAGATATCGAAACTATGTATATAAAATATGCTATGGGTGGAATATCTGTTGGTTATCAAGTTACAGATGTTGAAAGAACAGCTGCAAACTCAGATATCGAGAGAACTGCTTATGGAATCAGTTTTGCTGTAAACGATAACCTAAGTATTGGTTATGGTATTTCAGATACTGAATTTGAAGAAAATACTCTAGATGAAGAAAACACAGGTATTGGTATTGCTTATACTTCAGGCGGTATGAAACTTGGTATTATCAATAATACTAAGGACAATTCAGGTGGTTCTGCTGGAGCAGAAGAAATGACTGAGTTCCAATTAACTTTTGCGTTTTAATTAATAGTTAATTTTAAATTTAAAACGGCCTAAGTTTGCTTAGGCCGTTTTTTTTTGCCCAACTGATTGAGGCAAATCCACTTGTTCTTAATAATTTTATCATTTTATAATTTCTTTCATTTATACCCCCAAGAGCAATAAAATTAGCTTTTTTATTTAAAGTCATTAAATTAAACCTATTTATACCCAAAAATTTTTTGGATTTATTTACTTTAAAAACTGGTGATAAAAAAACCTCATTACATTTTTGTTTAAGCTTTAAATTTATTTCAGGTATGTTGTGGGCAGATCCAATTATATCAAAATTTATAGGTAAACTGTAATTTTGAACATAATTAATTTTATTATTAAATGAAGGAATATAAACACCATCTAATCTTAATTTTATTGAAAGTTTAATATCATTAGAAAGATAAAATTTAGTTTTTATATTTTTACAATACTTTTTAAGCTTTAAAATATTTTCTAGGTGATTAATATTGTCATAATTTCTATAAATTATGCATATATCTTTACTTAATTGATGCAAATCTGATAAATTAAATTCATTAACAAAATTGTAAATTTTAAAGGAATTTTTTTGCATAATAGTATTAATAACTTAGCTTTAATAAACGACCAGATAAAGTCAAAATTTGGTTTAGTAAAAAATTTAAAAATTATTGCAGTAAGTAAAACATTTCCGATATCTGAAATTAATCCATTAATAAAAAATGGTCATATTCATTTTGGTGAAAATAAAGTCCAGGAGGCTATTGATAAATGGTCTGATATCAAAAAATTAAATGAAAACATAAAACTTCATATGATAGGTAAACTTCAAACAAATAAAGTAAAGTATGCAGTTCCTTTATTTGATTATATTCATTCTTTAGACAATATTAAATTGGCTGAAAAAATATCGTCAGAACAAATTAAAAAAAATAAAAATTTAAAAATTTTTATTCAGGTGAATATAGGAAACGAATCTCAAAAATCTGGGATAAATATTAGTGACTTAAAAAATTTTTACGAAAAATGTACCAAAGAATTAAACCTTAATATTGTAGGATTGATGTGCCTACCCCCTCAATATGGATTAGTAAAAAACTATTTTAATGAAATGGTAGAGTTAAAGAAAACAATTAATGTTGAAGATTTAAGTATGGGAATGTCAGAGGATTATCTAGAGGCTGTCGCTTGTGGTGCAACTTATATTCGAATTGGCTCTAAGATATTTGGTAATAGATCTTAAATAATTTTAATCTTAGTTTTTTTATTAATTAGCTTTAACAATATCAACATATCTTTTTCTTTGATTGCAATACATCCTTGTGTTTTTTTATAGTTATTTGTTAAGTGTATGAAAATTGCACTACCTTTATTTTTTTTAGGTTTTTTTGAATTATATTCAATTGGAATTAAAAGATCATATTTTTTATCATTTCTATATAGTTTTTCGTGCCTTATTTTATTACTTATTTTTATAGGTTTATTGTAAAATTTGCTATTTACATCATCACACCATCCCAAATTTTTCTTTATTTCTATTTTTTTAAGTTTTGTTGATAATTTGAAGAATCTATCTTTTCTATAATATAATTGGCCCAATGCATAAAGACCCTTAGGTGTTTTATTATCACCTTCAATTTTTTTTTTGGTTGTTCCATTTTTACCTTTAGAACATTTAAATTTAAATTCGTCGAATAAAAGTGTATCTTTCTTTACAATTATAATTTTCATACAATCATTATGATTAAAAAAACTCTATTTGTATATAATTCCATAAGTCTATTTAATATAATAAATGAAATTAAGGAAAATCTTTATTTTGAATTGGAATATATTGATACAAAAAGCCATAAAAAAATTAATTTTGAAAAATATAATAACTACTTAATTATTAGCACTAATTTTGATGAAAAAATTAAAAACTGCACCTTAATTAACAACCTACCAATAAAAATTTCAAAATTAGTTGAAATAATCAATTTAAATTTTCTTAAAAAACAATTTTTAGTTCAATCAGAGTATAAAATTAAAAAATATACTTTAGATTTAAATTCAAGGAAAATATCTTTTGAGAATAAAAGTTTAAATTTAACTGAAAAAGAGAGTGATTTAATTTTATTTATCAATTCTCACAAAAGGGCAGATCTTAAAAAAATACAAAAAACAGTATGGGGTCATTCTAATAATTTAGAAACACATACAGTAGAAACACATATTTATAGACTTAGAAAAAAAATGATTAAAACTTTTGAAGATAATAATTTTATAAAACATGATCAAGATGGTTATTTTATAAATTAAATTCTAGCACCAATTTTTTGTATAATTTTAGTAGATAATTCTGTGCCTTTAATTAGGCATTCTTTAATTGATAAATTATTGATTGTTCCATGGAGATATCCAGCAGCAAATAAGTCACCAGCACCAGTTAAATCTTTGATGTTGAGATTTTTTTGAGCCTCACACTCAATTAGTTCATCATTTAATATTGATAAAGCACCTTTTTCACCTCTTGTAATGACAACATTTTTTTTAATTTGTTTTGAAAAATTTATTATTTCTTCAAAAGAACTGGCATTAATTAATGATGTAATTTCTTGTTCATTGGCAAAAATAATATCTAGTTTATTTTTTGCTAGTTCTAAAAAATGCTCTTTGTGTCTTTCAACACAAAATAAATCAGATAATGACATTGCAACTGTATTTGAATTAGCTATTGCTTTATCAAAAGCTTTTTTAGGTTCTCCTTCATCCCAAAGGTATCCTTCTAAAAAAGTTATCTCACTATTTTTAACAATTAACTCATCTATATCTGTGTCATTTATTTTACCTGCTGTACCTAAATAAGTACACATTGTACGCTCTGAATCTGGTGTAATTAAAATTAAACAACTTCCTGTAGGAATAATTTCTTTTTTTTTTTTATAAAAATAATTAACTTTTTCTTTTTTTAATCCATCTTCGTATTTTTGACCTAAATTATCATCGCTAACTTTACCAATAAATCCAACGTTATTACCTAATTGAGATAATCCAACTATAGAATTAGCGACTGATCCACCTGATACAGTTTCTTCAATATTTATAAGGGATAAAAGAGTTTTAAACTCATCCTCATCAATTAGTTTCATCGTGCTTTTTGTTAATGAATTTTTAACTAAAAAATCCTCATCTACTTTACAAAGAACATCAACGATTGCATTTCCAATTCCTAAAATTTTCATATTATGCTTTTTTGGTTATTATCGGTCTTTTCCGATTAGGATAACAAGTGTTACAAATTTTACAAGTTAAACCATAGCATTCTCTTGCCTTACAATATTCTCTTCCATAATAAATAATTTGTAAGTGAAGTTTAGACCAAGTATTTTTTGGGAATATTCTCTTTAAATCTTTTTCGGTTTGAATTACATTTTTACCATTAGTTAATCCCCATCTCTGTGCCAATCTATGAATATGAGTATCAACAGCAAATGCTGGATATCCAAAACCTTGAGACATAACAACACTTGCAGTTTTATGTCCAACTCCAGGCAATTTTTCAAGCTCTTCAAAAGTTTTTGGTACTTTACTGTTATGTTTTTCTAAAAGTTGTTTAGACATTAAGTAAATACTTTTTGCTTTAATTCTAAAAATACCAATTTTTTTAATTAAATTTTCTATTTTTTTTCTACCTAATTTTACAAAATGTTCTGGCTTATTATATTTTGGATATATATTTTTAGTTACATTGTTAACATTTAAATCAGTACATTGTGCTGACAAAAGAACAGAAACCAAAAGTGTAAATATATTTCTATGTTTTAATGGAACTGGTGTGGCAGGGTAAATTTTATTTAAAATCTTTAATATTTTTTTTGCTTTTTCTTTTTCATTCATTGTGAGAAATTCAATAAATCCCTCATAGAATAAAGGCCATTTTTCTTTTTCATTAGCCATTTTGCTGCTGTTAGGGCTCCATCTGAATAGAGCCTTCTATCAAATGCCTCATGATTTAAGGTGATTATTTCTTTACCACTTGAAAATTTAACCTCGTGTTCCCCAATAATTTCACCTTTTCTTATAGAATTAAAATTAATTTTTTTTCCATAAGGGAAATTTTTTTTATTTAGAAATTTTTTTCCTATTAAATTGTAGAGATTTTTGTTTTTTCCATCAGCAACACCTTTACCCAACATTAATGCGGTCCCTGATGGATAATCTTTTTTATGTTTGTGGTGAATTTCAAATATTTTACTTAAATAATTATCACCTAAAGATTTTGAAGTTATCTCAGTTAAATACATTAATAAATTAACTCCAAGGCTCATATTTCCAGCTTTTAATATGGGTATCTTTTTTGAAAAATCTTTAATAATTTTTTCCTCTTTTTGAGTGAAACCAGTTGTTCCAATTACTACTTTTTTTTTGAGTTTTGATGCAATTTTAAGAACTTCAATAGTACATTTTGGTATTGTAAAATCGATAATCATATCTGCCTTTTTAAAAGCAATAGCAGTATTGTGCTCAGGTTTAATCCCGTTAAATTTTTTATTTATTTTTATGTTTTCAGTAAGAGTTACCAACTTAAAATTGTTATTAGATTTTGATGATTTAATAAGCTGTTGGCCCATTCTTCCCATACAACCAGTAATAGCCAAATTTATTTTTTTCATATTAATTTAAAAACATTCTTTTTTTGTAAACGGGCAAGTGCTGTAGTGCAAAACACCCTTTGCAGTATTTATAGCAACTGATGCAGTAGTATCAACCACTGTTACTGCTGTTGAACAGCTTTGTGTAAACATTAATATAAAAAATAAAATAAAGATAATTTTTAACATTTAAATGTAAATTAAAGGTTAATTTTACATAAAATAAAATATAAAATAAATCAGTTTTTTATCAAAGTTTTTAAGTAATTTATCTCAAATTGTTTCATAAATTACATAAAAAAAATACTTAGGATCATTTCTAAAAAACTAAATTAAAAAGTTTGTTGCTAAATTTTCCAGAAACTTTTAGCTTTTTGAAAGAATTTTTTGATACTTGGGTTTGATTTTTCATTTTCAATTTCTCTAAACTTTTCAAGCAATTCTTTTTGTTGTTTATTTAAATAGATAGGAACCTCTGTATTAACTTGTACGTATAAATCCCCAAAATCACCTCTTCTCATGAAAGGCATTCCTTTACCTTTTAATCTAAATTGTTTTCCACTTTGAGTTCCATCAGGTATTTTAATTTTTGCTTTACCACCATCAATTGTTGGAATTTCAATTGTTGTACCTAGAGCTGCATCTGCGATAGAAATAGGAAATTCAAAAAATAAATTTTGATCTGATCTTTTAAAAAGTTCATGAGAATTAACATTAATAAACAAGTATAAATCACCAGTAGCTCCACCTCTACTACCTGCCTCACCTTTTCCAGCTAATCTAATTCTAGTTCCATCATCGACACCTTTCGGAATGGTAACTGATATTTTTTTTGAAGCTTGCTTTTTACCTTGACCATTACAGTCATTACACGGGTTTGTAATTTCCTCCCCATTTCCATTACATTGAGGACAAGTTTGTTGAACGGTGAAAAAGCCTTGATTAGATCTTATTTTCCCACTACCTCCACAGTATGTGCATCTATCAGGAGAGTGACCAGGTTTAGACCCATTTCCTTTGCAGGTGTTACATTTCTCAGTTGTAGAAAATTTTATGTCTTGTTTTTTTCCCTGGTAAGCTTCTTCAAGGGAAATCGATATATCATACCTTAAATCTGATCCTCTATTATTTGAGCTTCTGTTACCTCTTGATCTTCCTCCACCTCCAAAATCTCCAAAAAAATCCTCAAAAATATCTGAAAAGTCAGCTCCACCGAAACCACCAAAGCCACCACTTTGTCTTCCACCACTGCCTTCAAAAGCAGCGTGTCCAAAATTATCATAATTTTGTTTTTTTTCTTTATCTGAAAGAATACCATAAGCTTCGCTGGCTTCTTTGAATTTATCCTCGGCATTTTTATCACCAGGATTTTTATCTGGATGGTATTTGACTGCGAGTTTTCTATATGCTGATTTTAATTCGTCTGAACTTGCATTTTTGCTAACACCCAAGACGTCATAGAAATCTCTTTTAGCCATTAGTTACCCTTAGATGATAGTTGTTGAGTGTCTTAAGCGCTTTTTTCTTTGTCTTCTTCTTTTTCTTGATCTTTATTTTCCTCTTTTACTTCCTCAAAGTCTGCATCAACTACATTATCGTCTTTTTTCCCTTCATCATTTTTATCACCATCATTAGATGAATCTGGTTTTTTTTCTTGAGACTTATAGATAGCCTCGCCTAATTTCATTGAGGCTTGAACTAAAGTTTCCGTTTTTTTCTTGATATCTTCATTATCAGTTCCTTTTAATGCTTCTTTTAAGTTTGAAGATGCATCTTCAATAGTTTTCTTTTCAGCATCTGAAATTTTAGATCCATGTTCTTTTAGATTTTTATCAGTTGAGTGAATTAGAGTATCTGCTTGATTTCTAATATCTACAGACTCTCTTTTTTTCTTATCCTCTTCTTTATTAGCTTCAGCATCTTTAACCATCTTTTCAATTTCTTCTTCACTTAGTCCACCTGATGCTTGAATTTGGATTTTTTGCTCTTTACCAGTTCCCTTATCTTTTGCAGAAACACTAACTATTCCATTAGCATCTATATCAAAAGTAACTTCGATTTGTGGAACTCCTCTTGGAGCGGGTGCAATTCCAACTAATTCAAAATTACCTAACATTTTGTTGTCAGTTGCCATTTCTCTTTCACCTTGAAGAACTCTGATAGAAACAGCTGGCTGGTTATCTTCAGCAGTAGAAAATACTTGGCTTTTTTTTGTTGGTATTGTTGTATTTTTTTCAATTAATTTTGTTGATACACCGCCTAAAGTTTCAATTCCCAAAGAAAGTGGAGTTACGTCAAGAAGCAATACATCTTTTACATCTCCTTGAAGAACACCTGCTTGTATGGCTGCACCCATAGCAACAACTTCATCTGGATTAACACTTTTATTTGGGTCTTTTCCAAAAAAGTTTTTAACTTCAGCAATAACTTTTGGCATTCTTGTCATTCCACCAACCATTACTATTTCATCAATCTCACTTTCAGTAATACCAGCATCTTTCAAAGCAGTTTTACATGGTGGTAAAGTTTTTGAAATTAAATCTTCAACTAAAGCTTCAAGCTTAGCTCTAGTCATTTTTAAATTGATATGTTTCGGACCAGTTTTATCTGCTGTTATGAATGGTAAATTAATGTCAGTTTGTTCTGCTGAAGATAGTTCAATTTTTGCTTTTTCAGCAG
Organism: uncultured Pelagibacteraceae bacterium; assembly: GCA_902515485.1. Lineage (GTDB taxonomy): Bacteria > Pseudomonadota > Alphaproteobacteria > Pelagibacterales > Pelagibacteraceae > Pelagibacter. The sequence goes on from CABXUR010000009.1 coordinate 11,229, forward strand.
CTTCCTTTAATCTCTGAAGAGCAAGTTTATCTGACGTAAGATCAATCCCATTATCTTTTTTAAATTCTGCAATTAAATAATCAACAATTGCATTATCAAAGTCCTCACCACCTAAAAAAGTATCTCCATTAGTTGATTTAACTTCAAATACACCATCACCCAATTCAAGAATAGAAACATCAAATGTACCTCCACCTAAGTCATATACTGCAATTTTTTTATTTTGTTTTTTGTCTAGACCATATGCCAACGATGCGGCGGTCGGCTCATTAATAATTCTTAAAACTTCTAAACCTGCTATTTTACCAGCATCTTTTGTTGCTTGTCTTTGTGCATCGTTAAAGTATGCGGGCACGGTAATTACAGCTTTAGTAACTTCTTGACCTAAATATTTCTCAGCTGTCTCCTTCATCTTTTGAAGAATGAATGCAGATATTTGAGAAGGTGAGTATTTCTCTCCTTTAGCTTCAATCCAAGCATCACCTTTTTCTGAATTAATAATTTTAAATGGAGCTGCAGTGATGTCTTTCTTTACAGTAGGGTCTTCGAAATTTCTTCCAATTAATCTTTTTACAGCAAATATTGTATTTTCAGGATTAGTTACAGCTTGTCTTTTAGCTGGTTGACCAACTAATTTTTCACCATCGTCAGTAAACGCCACAACAGAAGGAGTTGTTCTTGCACCCTCAGTGTTTTCTAAAACTTTAGGCTGACTACCTTCCATAATTGATACACAAGAATTTGTAGTACCAAGATCTATTCCTATAATTTTGCTCATAATTTAAATACCTTCTCTCATATATGTGTTAAATTTGTTTCTACAAGTTCATCAAATGCAATTATTTTTCTGAATTTTCCCTATTTTCCTCAAGTTTTTCATCTTTTTTTTCTGACTTCTTCGATACCCCAACTAGCGATGGTCTTAGTAATCTATCTTTAATCATAAAACCTTTTTGCACTTCTTGAATAATTGTGCCTGGTTCTTTTTGATCATCTTCAATCTCCATCATTGCCTGATGTAAATTTGGATCTAATTTTTTATTAAGACAATCAATTGGTTTAATATTATTTTTATTAAAAGTTGAAATAAAGTCTTTTTCAATAATATCAAAATGTTCTAATGTTTTTTTTAAGGCTTCAGTATTTTTTAAACTTTCATCGTTTTCTAAAATTAATTTTGATCTTGTAAGATTATCAATTAAATTCAAAGCTTCCTTGGCAAATGCAAAACCACCATAATCAAAGGCATCATTTTTTTCTTTTTCAAATCTTCTTCTTTGATTTTCCATTTCAGCAAATGTTCGTGCAAGCTTATCCTCTAACTCACTAATTTTTTCTTCTGGAGAAATTTCTTTTTTTTCTTCAGTGTTGGAACTTTTTTCAACTTTTTCAGTTTGATCTTCAGGTTTATTATTTTTCTCTGAACTCTCTATCGATGTGTCTTCTTGGTTTAGGTTTTCTTCTTTTTCCATGAGAGCATATATGGTAAGAAATTCAAAAATTGCTAGGTATTAATGAAAAAAATCTCAAAATTACTTATAGGAACTAATAATAAGGGTAAATATAAGGAAATTAAGGACTTATTACCAAAATATATTAAAACTTATTCAACAAAGGAATTTAAGCTTAAAAGTCCCAAAGAGGATGGACTGACATTTGAAGAAAATTCTATAATAAAATCAAAACATTTTTCAAAAAAAACAAAATTAATATGTCTTGCAGATGACTCAGGACTTGAAATCGATCTTTTGAATAAGGCGCCTGGGATTTATTCGGCAAGATGGGGCGGAAATAATGGAGATTTTAAAAAAGCTATAAAAAGAGTTTACAGAAATCTTTTTAAAACTAACAAAAATTGGCAAAACAAAAAAATTAAAGCAAGATTTATTTGCGCATTATCAATTTATAATTTAGATAAAAAAATAGCCTCTGTTCAAGGAAAAGTTGAAGGGTTTATTTCAAATCTCCCAAAGGGGAACAATGGTTTTGGATATGATCCGATATTTATTCCAAAAAATAAAAAAAAAACTTTTGGTCAAATGAAGCCTTCAGAGAAGTATAAAATAGATCATCGATATGTAGCATTTAAAAAAATTAAAAAATTTCTATAATTTTTTTATCTTCAATTTTATAAAAATTTAGCCGGTGATTAATTTTATTATTCTTAATATCAAAAATTCCAATTTTACCTTTGAAGGAGTTTTTCTTTTTAAATAACTTGTTTAAATTAGATAAATTAGTCTTCAAAGACAAATAATAGACTAGACCAACAAGGTCGTAACTAAGCAAAGTTAAATGAGAAGGGTATTCATTAAATTCTTTATAAAACTTATTTTTATAATCATTAAAATTATTTTTGTTTATTGAAGGGTAATATATTGGTTGAATATCGGTTTCATCAAGTAAGCTTTGATCAAACCATTGATTTAAAGTTATAAAATATTTATTTTTTGGTGATACATCAGTGTAAAGAAGAGAAGTTGCTACGCTTTTTAGGCTTTCATCAAAATCAGCAATTACGACTGCATCAAAATTTAATCCGCCTAATGAATATCTTTTTTCCAATCTTTTAATTTTTTTTTCTTTATTGATTTCATTTGATTTTTTAATTCTATAAATTTCGTCTTCTAAATTTTGTTTTCTAATTTTATAATTAGTAATCTCTTCAATCTGGTTGGTTAATTTAGTTGGATCTGTATTGTAAACATAGTCTTTAAAAGTTTTTATTTTAGAATTTTTAATACCTCTTTTTACTTCAAATTCGAAATTTTGTATTGGAGTTAAAAAAATAGTTCTTTGAATATTATTTTTTTCTAAAAATTTTTTTATTGTATTAAATTGTGAGGTAGAATTAATTCCTGCAGAGATTACATTTTTTGGAAGATTTAAAGTTTTATTAGTTAAAGATAGAAATGTAAGATCCTTCATTTCGTCAAGATATGTAATACTTTCATAAAATATTGGGCCAATTACAACTTTTACTCCTATTTCTTTTAATTCAAATGCAGATCTTAGAGTTTGATTTGGTTTTGAGGCTGTATCTTTTGGTATGATTTCAATTAAATCACTATCTATATCTTTTACAGCCAATGATACGGCTTTAATAATTGATTGGCCTAAATCTTTATTTTTACCAGTCATTGGTACAAGTAGACCAATTTTAATTTTTTCTGAAGCCACAACTGTTTTAAAAAATAGTAAAACTAAACTTATAAAAGTTATAAAAATAATTTTAGTAGGTTTATTCATTTTAATGTTAGTATAATCCTTTTTAAGCATAAATATGATCATAAAATCACAATCTCAAAAAAAAGATAATGAAAATGGTCTTTATATAGTTTCGACACCAATTGGTAATTTAAAAGATATAACTTTAAGAGCTATTGAAACATTAAAAAAATCATCTTTTATTCTTTGTGAGGATACAAGAGTTTCAAAAAATTTATTAGATAGATATAAAATAAAATCAAAATTGATTTCAAATCATAAATTTAACGAGACTAAAAACTTAGATAAAATTGTTAATCTTTTAAAAGCAGGAGAAATTATTTCTTTAATTTCTGATGCTGGTACTCCAAGCATTTCAGATCCTGGGTCAATTTTGGTCAATGAGTGTGTTAAAAATAATATAAAAATTATTCCTATTCCTGGTGTTTCAGCAGTTTCAACAGCAGTATCAATAAGTGGTTTTTCAGAAAAATTTTTTTTTAATGGATTTTTATCTGATAAAAAACAAGCTCTAATAAATGATTTAAAAAGATTATCAGAATTAAATCAACCAGTTGTTTTTTTTGTTTCTTCTAAAAAAATTAATAGAATAATACCTGAATTAAAGAATTATTTTAATGGCAGAAAAATTGTTTTTTGTAGAGAAATTTCAAAATTATATGAAGAATATATAAGAGAAAATATTAATGATTTAGAGCCTTTTAAAAAAGAACCAAAAGGAGAGTTTACAGTAGTAATTTCTAAAAAAAATGATGATAAAAATTCTTCACAAGATCTGAGTGAATCAGATAAGAGTCTTATTAGTAAAATGATAAAAAAATTAAGTATAAAAGAAATTACTAATATAATTAGTCAAAATAAAAAAATTTCAAAAAAAAAAATTTATAATTATTGTCTAAAATTAAAAAATGAAAATTAAATTAATAATAGTTATTTTAATTGGAATTATTTTGTCAGGTTGTGTGGGTGTATCTTCACAGGGTATTTTTGGAACAGGAGTGTCTATTGCTCTCGATCCCCGTACAGTAGGAACTCAAATCGATGACTCAATAATGCATAAAAATTTAACTGGAAAAATAGTTGTTAAAGATAAAAAATATCTTCTTTCAGTAAAATCTAAAGTGCTTGATGGCAGAATTTTTTTAACTGGTAAGGTTGATAATCCTGAAGAAAAATTACAATTAACAAAGTTAGCATGGGAAATTAAAGGTGCTAGATCAGTTCGTAATGATATAAAAATTAAAGAAGAATTTAACTTTCAAAGATCTGCAAAAGATATTTTAATTACCTCTCAATTAAGAACAGCTCTAATTTTTAATAAAAACATTAAAGCCACCAATTATCAAATCGATACATATAAAAAGAAAATCTATATTTATGGGATTGCATTTACATCTGAAGAAAAAGATTTAGTCATAAGCGAGGCAAAGGAAATACTTGATGTTGAAGATGTAATTGCAAGTATAATGCTTGTTGAAGATCTGAGAATTCAAAAAGAATAATTATTTTTTATAGTCAATTACATCTGCAGAATATGCTGCTATAGATGCTAAATTAATTAACTCCGAAGTAGAAGATCTTAGTGGAGCAATCTCTATAGGTAATCCAAGCCCAATTAATAAAGGACCTATAACTTTTGTATCTCCTAATGTTTTCATCATTTTATAGGATATTGCTGCACTATGTTGTCCAGGCATAATTAATATATTTGCTTTACCAACAATCTTAGAGAAAGGATAAAGTTCTTCATACTCAGCATCTAAGGCAACGTCGGGCTGCATATCTCCATCAAATTCAAAATCTACATTCTGCTCTTTTAAAATTTCAACTGCCTTTCTTATATGTTTAGTTCTACTTGTTAAAGGTTGTCCAAATGTAGAGTGAGATACAAATGCTACCTTAGGTTCAAATCCAAACAATCTTACTACTCTTGCTGTAGAAATAGCTATTTCAGCCATTTGTTCAGAAGTTGGATATTCATGAACACTAGTATCTCCAACAAAAATAGTTTTACCTTTGTGAACCACCATGTTCAGTCCAAACATGATTTCCCCATCTCTTACATCAACTACTTGTTTAATTTTATCAAAAGAAGCTCCAAACCGTCTTGTATTACCAGTAACAGCACCATCTGCATCCCCACAAGCAACCATGCTAGCGGCCCATACAACTCTATCGTTTCGAACCATTCTATCACAATCTCTTTCTAATAAACCTTGTTCCCTCTGCAATTTTTGAAATAAATAGTTTACATATTTTTTTCGCTTTTCCTCATCTTTAGAGTTAACAATTTCAATGTTAAAGCTTTCACTGTAACCAATATTTTTTATTTGTTCCTTAATTTTTTCTTCTTTACCGATTAATATAGGAATACCTAATCTAGAATTTTTAAAAGCAATTGCTGCTTTAAGTGTATTTTCATCTTCTCCATCAGCAAATACAATTCTTTTTTGATTCTTTTTAATATAAGAATTAATACCCTGCATAATAGTAACCGTAGGATCCAATCTTTGTTTAAGCTGTTCTTTATATAAATCAAAGTCATCAATATTTTTTCTTGCAACTCCGCTATCCATTGCTGCTTTTGCAACAGCTGCTGGAATTATACTTATTAATCTTGGATCAAATGTAGAGGGTATTATATAATTTTTTCCATAATGTGGTCTTTCTCCACCCATAGCAGCAACAACTTCATCAGGAACGTCTTCTCTTGCAAGTTTGGCAATTGCTTGAGCAGCAGCAACTTTCATTTCTTCATTAATTGTTTTTGACCTTACATCTAAAGCTCCTCTGAAAATATATGGAAAACCAATTAAATTATTTACTTGATTGGGATAATCAGATCTTCCTGTTGCAATAATAGCATCATCTCTTACTTCATAAATTTCTTCAGGAGTGATTTCTGGATCAGGATTAGCACAAGCAAAAATTATAGGATTTTTAGCCATTTTTTTTACCTGTTCTTTTTTTAAAGCTCCTTTTGCAGACAATCCTAGAAATACATCAGCACCATCCATTGCTTCATCGAGAGTTCTAAGTTTTGTTTCATTTGCATGTTTTGACTTCCATTGATTTACTCCTTCAGATCTACCTTTATAAATTACACCTTTTCTATCAATCATAATCAAATTTTCATTAGGTACCCCTGAATTTTTAAATAAATCAGCACAGGCTTGAGCAGAAGCTCCCGCTCCATTAACGACGACTCTTACTTCTTTTATTGATTTACTACTTATATCTAATGCATTTATTAATGCAGCAGTTGTAATTATTGCAGTTCCATGTTGATCATCATGAAAAACGGGTATATCTAAAATTTTTTTTAATTTTTCTTCAATAATAAAACAATCTGGTGCCGCAATATCTTCTAAGTTAATTCCACCAAAGGTTGGAGCAAAATTTTTAATTGAATTAATAATTTCATTTACATCTGAGCAGTCTATTTCAAGATCTATCGAGTCGATATCTGCAAATCTTTTGAATAATACAGCTTTACCTTCCATAACTGGTTTTGAAGCAAGTGCTCCTAAATTTCCCATTCCAAGAATTGCAGATCCATTGCTAATCACAGCTACCAGGTTACCTTTACTAGTATAATCATAAGCATAGTCTGAGTTTTCACTAATCTTTCTTACAGGAGCGGCTACTCCTGGAGAATAAGCTAAAGCTAGATCTCTCTTAGTAGTCATGTTTTTAGAGGAGATAACTTCTATCTTTCCTGGCTTTTTATATTTGTGAAAATCTAAAGCCTCTTTATCAGTATAATGATCAATCTTTGTTTTTTTCATTTGGGTTAATTAGGTATACAATTAAGGTATAATTACGACTAATATGATTTATGAACTTACTTAAGTCAACAGGTACATTTGGATTTTTTACCTTAATAAGCAGAATACTTGGATACCTAAGAGATATTCTTATTGCAATTTTTCTTGGTACTGGAGTTTTAGCAGATGCTTTTTTTGTTGCTTTTAGAATTCCTAACACTTTTAGAAGATTATTTTCAGAGGGAACTTTTAATGCAGCGTTTGTTCCTAGTTACACCTCTGAAATTGTAAAGGGAAAAAAATCATCTCGTAAATTTGCTAATGATATTTTTAATTTATTATTTTTAGGCTTATTTTTTCTATTACTTGTTGTGCAAATTTTTATGCCAGCATTTGTATCAATTATCGCTCCTGGTTTTGTTGATGATAATGAAAAGATGCAGTTAGCTATAAATTTAACAAGAATAACATTTCCATTTTTATTTTTTATTTGCTTAGCTTCGTTTTTTTCAGCGATTTTAAACTCACATAACAAATTTGGAGTAGCGTCAGCGGCTCCAATGATTTTAAATATAGTTTTAGTTGGGATTTTATTGTTTTCTAAAACACTAGGGGATGAGCTTGTTTATTATTTATCATATGGTGTTTCACTATCAGGTTTATTACAGTTAATTTTTTTAAGCATATTTGTAAAAAAATATTACATTTTAAAATTTAATTTTAAAATTAAAGTAAATGACAAAGTAAAATTTTTTTTTAAAAAACTTCTGCCAAGTATTTTTTCATCAGGCGTTACACAAATTAATATTCTAGTTGGAACTATTATTGCTTCTTTTCAAGCAAGTGCAGTTTCTTATCTTTATTATGCAGATAGGATATATCAAATAAACTTAGCTATAGCTGGAATTGCAATAGGTGTAGTTATACTTCCTCAACTTTCAAAGTATGTTAAAGCAAAAAGAAAAGATAAAATTTCATTAATCCAAAACAAAGCTTTAGAATTAAGCCTATTTCTAAGTCTGCCAGCATCTGCAGCTTTGTTGATTGGTTCTAAGGAGATTATTTCAGCTTTATTTGGATATGGTTCATTTGATGAGTTTTCAGTATTAAACTCTAGTAAAGCTCTATATTATTTTGCATTAGGCTTGCCTGCTTTTTCTTTAATAAAAGTTTTTTCAAGCTTCTTTTTTGCTAATCATGATACTAAAATACCATTTTATATTTCTCTTATTTCTGTTTTAGTTAATATTTTAATTAGTATTTCTTATTTTAATGAAATTGGTTTCATCATTATTCCAATCGCCACAACAATTTCATCATGGCTAAACGCATTGTTGCTTTTTATCTTTTTAAAAAATAAGAATCTATTTTCTTTTAATAATATATTTTTAATTAATTTAATTAAAATATCTGGAGCATCTATATTAATGGCATTATTTTTTAATTTTTTAATTTCATATTTTCAAAAGGAATTAGCATTTGATCAAAATATTAAATCATTTTATCTAATCTTAACTGTTTTATTAAGTCTTTTATTTTACTTAATAATTTCATATTTGATCAAAGCTTTTAAAATGACTGATTTTAAATTAAAGTATTAGCTATATGGGTAAAAAAATTTTTTCAGGAGTGCAACCCACAGGGAACTTACATTTAGGAAACTATCTGGGGGCTATTAAAAATTTTGTATCACTAAATAATGATACTGAAAATGAATGTATTTTTTGTGTTGTTGATCTTCATGCTATTACTGTTAAACAAGACTCAAAAGAACTAAGAAAAAATATTAGAGAAACTGTTGCAACTTTTATCGCAAGTGGAATAAATCCTAAAAAAAGTATAATTTTTAATCAGTCGCAAGTTCCAGCCCATGCGGAAGGTGCTTGGATTTTAAGTTGTGTTGCAAGAATGGGTTGGTTAAATAGAATGACACAATTCAAAGAAAAGGCTGGCAAAGACAAAGAAAAAGCCAGTATAGGCCTGTATTCCTATCCTGTTCTTATGGCAGCTGATATTTTATTATATGATGCAACCCATGTTCCAGTTGGAGATGATCAAAAACAACATCTAGAATTATGTAGAGATATTGCACAAAAATTCAATAAAGACTTTGAAGTAGATAATTTTTTGCAAGTTCCAGAACCCTTAATACAAAAAGAGTTTTCAAGAATTATGAGTTTAAAAGATGGATCAAAAAAAATGAGTAAATCTGAACTATCTGATTTGAGTAGAATAAATTTAACAGACAATAAAGATCAAATAATTAATAAAATCAAGAAAGCTAAAACAGACCCAATGCCAATGCCTAAAAGTCTAGAAAAGTTAAATGAAAGATTGGAAGCTAAAAATCTATTAGGGATTTATGCAAGTTTGACTAATACTAGCTTAGAAAAATCTATAGAAAATTTTTCTGGAAAAAATTTTTCAGAATTTAAGGAGAGTTTATCTGAAATCTTAGTAAATAAAATTGAGCCAATATCAATAGAAATAAAAAAATTACTAGCAGATCAAAAATTTTTAGATCAAATTCTTCTAGAAGGAGTTGAAAAAGCAAATTTAATTGCATCAAAAAAAATAAAAAAAATCAAGGAAATAGTCGGTTTTTAGCAAATTCTATTATCAAGTTTTAATTTTTCAAATATTAACTATAAATATCTTTATGTTCGTTCAAACTGAAGTAACACCTAACCCAAATTCATTGAAATTTTTGCCGGGAAAAAAAGTTTCAAATAGTGGGCCACTCGAAATTACAAAAAAAGATGGTATTAAAAATGATTTAGTGAGGAATATCCTTTCAATTAACGGCGTGGATGGGATTTTCTTAGGAGACGATTTTCTTTCAGTTAACAAAAATGATGAAACAAAATGGGACGAAATAAAACATATAGTAATTTCATTAATTAATGATTTTTATTCTGATGGAAAAGAATTTGTTATTGATCAAAATGCAAAAGAGTCAGATGATAACTTGGATGAAATTGAGCAAAAAATAGTAAAAATTTTAAATGAAAAGATAAGACCAGCTGTAGCTAGAGACGGAGGAGATATCAAGTTTAAAGAATTTAAAGATGGTGTAGTTAAAGTTCAGTTACAAGGTAGCTGTTCTGGATGCCCTAGCTCTACTATGACATTAAAACAAGGTGTTCAGAATCTTCTATGCCACTACTTGCCTGAAGTAAAAGAAGTAATAGCAATTTAAATTTAATTTATGAGAGTTAAAACAACAAAAAAAATAAAATTAAAAACAAAAAATTCCAATCAACTGGAATTAAGGTTTAGAGAAAACATAAAAAATAAAAAAAATACTAGTCAAGAATATAATAAAAGTTTTAATGCTATTTCAAGAATATTTTTAAGTAGCTTTGTAATAGTTTCTTTTTTCTACATCATACCAATACTTATTAACTTTGCAGATAAAAATTTTAATAATAAAGAATTTACAAATAATTCAAAAAAAATTTTAGCATACACTTTAAATAGTAAAAACCAAAAAACAAAAAGTAGAGAAAATTTAATTGAGGAAGATTTGTTATTTGATATTTTTAGTTTAAACGATTTAGAAACAGACTCAGTAAGACTTAGTGCCGCTACTATAAAACAATTATTTGAGGACACTGATTATAATCTTAAAGATGTAAGAAAAAACAAACTAGTAAAACCTGTAGCCTTAACTTTGCTACCTCAAGAAATTAAAATGATTGAAAATATTAAAAAAAGAAAAGAATTTTTTATTCAAATCGTTTTGCCTTTGATAGTTAAAGAAAATAACAATATCAGAATAGATAGAAAAACTCTCTTTAGGGTAATTAACAAAAGTAATAATAGTGTAGCAGAGAAACAGTGGCTTGAAAAAAAATATAAACAGTATGGAGTAAAATCAGGAGATTTATCATCATTAAAAGTTAGAATGGATGAAATACCTGTTTCATTAGCAATAGCGCAAGCAGCTAAAGAAACTGGATGGGGTACTTCAAGATTTGCTCAGGAGGGTAATGCTTTATTTGGACAATGGACATGGTCTGGAGAGGGGTTGAAACCTAAAGATGCGGATGCAGATAAAGGACATAAAGTAATGAAATTTAACGTGCTACAGGCATCAGTTAGAGCTTATCAAAGAAATTTAAATACACATAGAACTTACAGAGAATTTAGAAAAGCTAGAGCAGAACTTAGAGATCTCAATAAACCATTAGATAGTATGGAGCTTTCAAAATACTTAAATAAATATGCTGAAACAGGCAATCAATACGTTGAAGTATTACAAAAAATAATAAAGCAAAATAATTTAAAAGATTTTGATGATGCCAGATTGTTACCATCAAGCGGTGATCTTGAGAGTCTTATTTAATTTTCTTTAATTGGAAATTGAATACCAAACCATCTCCATTTACCATTATCGTTTAAAGAACAATTTATTCTTCCTCTTCTTGGCGCAAAAGGTTCTCTAAATTTAATCGTCAAAGTGTAATTAGAAAAATTAGTCTTTGATTTTTCCCATTTGCTTCCTTCATTTGAATAACAATTAATATTGTCTAAATTTTTTTGTTCTTTAAAAAATTTTACTTGAAATTTAGGCGGATTATTTTCTTGAGATAAATATTTTTCCTCTGGAAAAATTTCTTTATACTCTAATGGAAAATAATTTATTATTGATTTAAATCTTTCCAGCTCTCCATATTTTTCGTTAATTGGAAATCTAGGTAGTTCGAATTTGTCTTTATTAAGATCAATTACTCCTGAATGTTGTCCAAAAGCAAATTTAAAATTTTCAGAGACATAATTTCTCATAAATTTTGAGTATTCACCAAAAGGGTAGGAAAATAAATTTGGAATATAGCCCAATTCTTTTAAAAATATTTTGTTAGCTTTTTTTATATCTGAAATGAATTGATCGTTAGTTTCATTAATTAAATAATCATGAGTATGGGAATGATGACCAATAAAAGCAAAGTCTTCAGACTGAACCTCTCTTATTTGACTCCAAGTCATATATCCTCTTTTACCAACTGGTTCAGTTGAAACAAATAAAATAAATGGAATTTTATTTTTTTTAATAAAAGGCCATGCTTCTTGGTAAAAAGAAAGAAATGCGTCATCAATAGTTATAAGTATTTCTTTTTTTATTTTTGGAGTACTAAACATTTTTTCAAATTTGCTAGGGTTGTTAAATTTATAATTAGAATTTTTGATTATCTCTATTTGTTGTTTAAAAATATCCATCTGAATATTAGTTGAAGGATACTTAGACTCATTAAAACGATGATACATTATTGATAAAATACCCTCATCATTTGAATAATATTTGATATTATTTTCATCTGAATTAGAATTTAGATTAGAAAATAAAATAAAAATGAATAAATTTATTATTGATGTTGTTAATGAAAAAATATTTTTGATGCTCATTACTAATAAGAATATTTATAATATTACTTACGATAATACTAAAATTAATTATGAAAAATTAACCATGATTATTGTTGATTTCTTAAAAACGAAAAGTTTAAAAATAGATGATATTAGTAAGATTTACATCAATATAGGGCCAGGAAGCTTTGCAGGCATAAGAAATTCCTTATCAGTAGTAAAAGCTTTCAATATTGCAAAAAAGATAGATTATTATTGTTATAGTTTTGAGGATTTTAAAGGTGAAAAAAATATTAGTTATGAAAACATCCCTAATTTATGCGATAAATTTAAAATAAAAAAAAATTTGATTAATCCTATTTATATAAGTTAAAATTAAATATGTCTGAAACAATCGAACAGAAGTGTTTGTCTAAAGGAGTGAAATTAACTGATCAAAGGAAAGTAATAGCTCAAGTGATATCAGAGTCAAAAGAGGCGTATGGTGAATCAGACCATCCAGATGTAGATGAATTGTATAAAAGAGTTTCTGAAATTGATCCAAAAATTAGTATCGCTACTGTCTATAGGACAGTAAAGATATTTGAAGAAGCTGGAATATTAGCAAAACACGATTTTAAAGGTGGCAAAGCTAGATATGAAGCAATGATAGAAAGTCATCATGATCATTTAATAGATGTCAAGACTGGAGAAATAATAGAATTTGTAGATGATGAGATTGAAAAACTTCAAAAAAAGGTTGCAGAAAAACATGGTTATACTTTAGTTGATCATAAGCTTGAATTATATGGGATTAAAAAAAAATCCCAATAAAATGAATCAAAAAATATTTATCAAAACATTTGGTTGTCAAATGAATGAGTATGACTCTAATAGAATTTATGACACCGTAAAAAAAATTGGCTTTCAAAAAACTGAAAACTATGAAGAAGCAAATTGTTATTTATTAAACACGTGTCATATAAGAGATAAGGCAAAAGAAAAAGTTTATCATGAAATTGGAAGAGTAAAAAAAATTTTCAGATTAAAACAAAAACCAATTGTAATTATTGCAGGTTGTGTTGCTCAAGCAGAAAATCAAGAAATGCTTAAAAGAGAACCTTATATTGATTTAGTTATAGGACCTCAATCTTATCATAAAATAAATGATACAATTTTAAATCATATTGAAAAAAAGAAAAAGGTTGAAGAAACAGAATTTGATGCAATATCTAAATTTGATTACTTGAACAAAATAAAAAATGACTCAGGAAAAATTTCATCATTTTTAACTATACAAGAGGGTTGTGATAAATTTTGTCATTTTTGTGTAGTGCCATATACAAGAGGTCCAGAATATTCTAGACCACTTCAACAAATTTTAGATGAGGCAAAACATTTAGTTGATAATGGTGCACAAGAAATAGTTTTACTTGGACAAAATGTAAATGCTTACAACTATGAGCAAAAAAAATTATCAAATTTAATTTTTGAAATAGAAAAAATCCCACAAATAAAAAGAATTAGATATACCACTTCACACCCGAAGGATATGTCTGATGATTTAATAGAAGTTTACAAAAGTTCAAAAAAATTAATGCCTCTTGTTCACTTACCAGTACAAAGTGGATCAAATAAAATTTTAGAGCGCATGAACAGAAAACACACAATAAGCGAGTACCACAAAATATTTGACAAACTGAAAGATATTAATCCCAATATAGAGTTCTCAAGCGATTTTATAATTGGTTATCCAGGAGAAGAAGATGAGGATTTTCAAGCAACTTTTGAATTGATTAAAAAAATTAAATTTATCAATTCTTTTTCATTTATTTTTAGTCCAAGACCTGGAACAGTAGCCGCAGATTTAGAATTAATTGATAAAAAAATATCTATGGAAAGATTAGAAATAATTCAAAATCAATTGTTTGAAAATCAAATTAACATGAATAAATCTTTAGAAAATAAAACAATTAATGTTCTAGTTGAAAACTTAACTGATGATAAAACACAAGTTTTTGGAAGGTCAGAATATATGACATCAGTTATTTTTAATGGTAAGAATGAGGATATTGGAAAAATTTTGCCAGTTAGAATTATTAAAAGTAATAGAAGTAAATTATTTGGTGAAGTTATTAATAACTCTAATCAAAAGGTAGCATAAAAATTGAGTGGTTTGAGTAAAAAGAATATCGAAACTTCTTTAAAATTTGTTTATTCAGATAATAACTCCCTTAGTGTTATCTTTCATGACAATGATTTATTGATGGGTGTTGTTGGAGAATTTAACAAAAATCTTAAAGAATTAGAAAAAATTACTGGCTCTAGCTTGTACTCAAGAGGGAATTCTATTTTGATAAAATCTAATCCTCAAAAAAATGAAATTATTAAAAATGCTATTCAATTTCTAGCTAATCAATATGTTAATAATGGTAGTATTGAAAATAAAGATATAGTTTCATCTGTAGACAAATTTATGATTAATGAAAAAGTTAAAAACAATAATGTAACAGACATAATTAAAACTCCAAAAAAATCTATTATACCAAGATCTGAGAAGCAAAAAGAATATGTTAGAGCACTAAGACAGAGTGATATTATAATATCAGCTGGACCAGCTGGAACCGGAAAAACTTTTTTAGCTGTGGCTGTAGGACTTACTATGTTGCTAGAAAAGAAAATCGAAAGAATAATTTTATCTAGACCAGCAGTTGAAGCTGGAGAGAGATTAGGGTTTTTACCTGGAGATATGAAAGAAAAAGTGGATCCTTATCTAAGGCCATTGTACGACTCTCTTTATGATTTATTTGATTTTGAAAAAATACAAAGGATGATTGAAATTGGTGATATTGAAATTGCACCTTTAGCATTTATGAGAGGAAGAACATTAAAAAATTCATTTGCTATTTTAGACGAATCTCAAAACGCAACAGACACTCAAATCAAAATGTTCTTAACTCGAATTGGAGAAAATTCAAAAATAGTTGTGAATGGTGATCCAACACAAATAGATTTACCAAATAAAAATATGTCTGGCTTAGTTAGATCAAAGGAATTACTGGGTCATTTAAATGAAATCTCAGTAGTCGATTTTGACCATTCTGATGTTGTTAGACATCCTCTAGTTTCAAAAATAGTTAAAGCTTACTCAAATAATGATTAAAATTGATGT
>CABXUR010000010.1 GCA_902515485.1 uncultured Pelagibacteraceae bacterium
AGATAATATATTTATTTTTTTCATTCTGATAATTATCACAAAGCTTTAACGCCTGATCAAAATTTTTGTTCATTATATTGTCAGCTATTTCTTTTAAATCTGACATTTTAGTATGATCCTTTTTTGTTTGAACCTTTGTAGAAAATTTGTTGAAGATAATCGTTTTCTCGTTTTTTTATTTTTAAATCGTCTTTATTCATTAAAGATTTAGCTCTTGAAATTTTTTCATGAAAATTAAAATCGTCCCTACCTCTAGCTACCTGAACACTATTTTTGCCCAAAACCTGTTTGACATTACTTCCTATATAACTTTGAATAACAAAACCTATTCTTCGATCATCACTTTTGTTTAAATCAGAACCATGTACTACAGTAGGGTGGTGCAAAGACATTTGGCCCGCTTCAAGTATCAATGGTGTAGTTTTTTCTTCTGGAACATTGTTAATCGTTTGACCTCTAGTTAATAAATTTCCTTCATTAAACATTTGGTCATGATCTTTTAAATTATCTTTATGTGAACCTGACCACATTCTCATGCAACCGTTGTGTTCATTAGAGTCTGTTATTGCAACCCAAGCGGTAACCCAATTATGTGGTTCCAGGCCTATATATTTTGCATCCTGATGATAACTTACGAAACCTTTTTCATTTGGATTTTTGATAAAAAGAGTTGTTCCACACACAAGTATATCTTCACCAATTAAACTTTGAACAGCATCTAATATTTTAGGGTGATGTGTAACTTCATCTAAAAGAGGTGAAATTAAATGAGCATTATATCTTCCTGAATTATCCAGTTCACCTGGTACTTCTTTTTCTATTAGTTCAATTTCATTTCTAATCTCATTTGCTTTTTCTTTTGAAAAAATATTTATTGGTGAAACAAATCCTTCATCTTCATATTGTTTAAGTTGATTTGAAGAAAGATAAGACATATTATTTTAAAAACTTTATATGAGCGTAACTATTTCTTCAATAAATTACTGCCCAGTTAAATCCGTATCATTTCAAACAATTGAAAATTGTGAAATTAAAAAAGATGTTGGAATTGTTGGTGATAGAATTTTTGCGTTTGCAAAAGACCTAGACCAAGAGCAGGCAAAATTATTTGAAAAAAGCCCAGATGGTAGAAAGGGAAATTGGAACAATGTTTTAACATTAAAAAACTCTCCAGTATTGAATAAATATAACTTTATTTACCAAGATGAAAAATTAACTTTTACTTTAAAAGATAAAGAAATATTAACCATTAATATTAACCAATCAGAGGAACGTGAAGCACTTTCAAATAAAATTTCAGAGTTAGAAATTTCCTTAAAGCAACCAATAACTTTAATGAAAAATAATGAATTTCCTTTTTTTGATACCTCAATTTCTAATAAAGTAAATTTTGTAAATTCAGTTTCACTTATAAACATTCAAAGCATCAACGATTTTCAAAAAAAAATTGAAAGAAATGTTGAAAGCTCAATATTTAGAGGAAATATTTGTATAGATGGAATTGAACCTTGGAAAGAACGTGAATGGGTTGGTAAAATTATTAAGATTAATAACGTTTCTTTTAAAGTAGAAAAAAATATTCCAAGATGTGTTGCAATTAATTTAAAACCACGAACAGATGATAATTCATTTAACTTACTTCAATCATTAAAAAAAACTTATAATCATTTTGAAATGGGAATTTATTTAACTTCGTTAGATGATGGTGAGATAAATATTGGAGATACAATAAATATTTAGCCTCAGATTCAATTATAAGTTGATCTTGAAATTTAAGTTTATTTGCATCAAATTAGGAATCTTGTTAACCTTTATTTATTATTAAACAATGAGGAGAGATGATGAATAAATTAATTAAATCGATTTCAGTTTTTCTTATTATTCTTTTTAGTATTTCTTCTGTTAATGCTGCAACGTTAACAGATAGATTAAAAGATGGACATAAGTTAAGACTAGGTTTTGGTACTGCAGTGCCATGGGCTTACGCTGGTGATAACGGTGAAGCTTTAGGTTTTGTTAACATGATTGCATTAACAGTTCTTGAAGAAATGGGAATTACTGAGCATGAAACTAAAGTATTTGAATGGTCAGGATTAATTCCAGGAATTAATGCCAATAGATCCGACATGATTACTGGTGGTATGTATATTTTAAAAAGTAGATGTGCAAATATCAACTTTTCAGACCCAATTGGAGTTTTTGGAGATGCGATGTTAGTACCTAAAGGAAATCCTAAAAATATTAACAATTATGCTGATGTAATTAGCACAGGTGCAAAACTTGTAACTGGTGCTGGTTTTAACACAGTAGAAGCTGCTAAGAAATTTGGTGTTCCAGATAGTCAAATGTTATTAGTTGAAGGTGAAGTTGGAATTTTAGCTGCCATGAAAGCAGGCAGAGCTGATGTTGCTGTTCAAACTTTCTTTGGTGCTAAAGAGCATGAAGAAAAAACAAGTGGTGCATTTGAAGTAACAGATCCTAAGTTAATGCCCATGGAAACTGTAAACGTAGTTGGTATAGGTTTTAGGAAAACTGATACTGAGTTTAGAGATAACTTTAATGCTGCTTTAGCAAAAGTTATGGCAAATCCTGCTAAGATGTTAGAGAGAGCTGGTAAATATGGTTATGATAAAGCTCAATTACCTCCTCCTGAAATGACTACTGAGTGGGCTTGTTCAACTAAATAAAAATATTAATTTTTGAATAAATCAGGCGACAATAATTAGTCGCCTGATTTTTTTTTAACTTTAAGGTTTAAGAGTGAGCTATTTTGCATTTTTATCCGAACACGGTCCAACTATGTTGTTTGGAACGGTTACTACTATTAAAGTATTAGTTTGTTCAACTATTCTCTATGTGATTATTTCATTAATTTTTGGATTGATGCGTTTATCAAAAAATCCAATTATTCAAGGAACAGCAACAGTTTATATAGAATTTTTTAGAGGAACATCTTTATTAGTCCAATTATTTTGGTTTTACTATGTATTACCATTTTTTGGCTTAACACTTGAAGCATTTACCGCAGGAGTGGTTGCAATCGGAATGAATTTTGGTGCTTACGGTGCAGAGATTGTCAGAGGTGGAATTTTAGCAGTTCCAAAAGGACAATGGGAAGGTGCGTTTGCACTTAACTTTACGCCTGCAAAAAGAATGAGAAAAATAATTATACCTCAAATTTTTCCAATTATATTACCACCTGCTGCAAATTTGACTGTAGAACTTTTAAAAGCAACTGCACTTGTTGCTTTAGTAACAGTTGTTGATTTAACTTTTGAAGCTAAACAAATAAATTCTATTACTTGGCTTTCAGCTCAATGTTTTGGAACCGCACTTTTAATTTATTATATGATTTCTAGATTTTTTCTTGTTCCATTTTTACGATGGCTAGAAGTTTTAGCAGCAAGAAAAGTAGGAAAGGATAAAATTTAATATGAATGCTGAGTGGAGATGGGATTTTGCTATAGAAATTTTGCCACAAATGTTGCTTGCAACTTTGAATACAATTCTAGCTGCTGGAATTGGTTATGCTATTGCTGCAGCAGTTGGTTTATTATTTTTATTAGGTCAAAGAACCCCAATTAAAATAGTAAATATGATCAATAGAGAAATTGTTGAATTTATTAGATCAACACCTCTACTGATACAATTATTCTTTGTTTATTTTGTACTACCTCAATTTGGAATTACGTTATCAGCCTGGGTTTGTGGAATGATTACAATTGGTCTTCATTTCGGTACTTACTTATCGGAAGTTTATAGAGGAGCTTTAGAAGGTGTACCTAAAACACAGTGGGAGGCTTGTAGAGCTTTGAATTTTTCTTCATTTTATACTTATAGAAAAATAGTTTTGCCCCAAGCATTCCCAATTGCAATACCAGGTATGGGAAATTACTTAGTTGGTATCTTTAAAGATACTCCATTACTATCTACTATTGGTGTTGCGGAATTATTTCATGCAGCAACTGCTGTTGGTGGTTATCACTATCGTTATTTAGAACCATATACTATAGTAGGACTGATATTTTTAACCTTATCAATTCCAGCTGCAATGTGGATTAGAAAAATTGAAAAAAACGTTAATCTAGCTCAAGGAAAAATAAAAAAAGAACAGCTCTAATATGGAAATAAATTCATCAGATATCATAGTTAATTTCTCAGATGTTACAAAACATTATGGAGATTTAGTTGTTCTAGATAAATTAAATTTAGAAATTAAAAAAAATGAAATGGTATCCATAATTGGACCATCTGGATCAGGGAAAACGACTGTTCTAAGAGTATTGATGACTTTAGAGAAAATAAACCAAGGTGTAATCCATTTAGATGGAGAGCCTCTAACACATATGGAGTCTGATGGTAAATTAGTAGAAGCTAGTGAAAAATATTTAAGGGAAAGAAGATCAAAAATTGGAATGGTATTTCAACAATTTAATCTATTTCCTCATATGACAGCTTTACAAAACTGTATTGAAGCACCTATTGAAGTCTTGGGTATGAAAAAAGAAGAAGCAGAACAAAGAGCTTTAGATTTATTAGAATTAGTTGGTTTATCTGATAAAAAAGATGAACACCCAAGTAGACTTTCAGGAGGACAACAACAACGTGTTGCTATTGCACGTGCGTTAGCAATGAGACCAAAAGTAATGTTACTTGATGAAATCACATCAGCTTTAGATCCTGAAGTTGTAGGAGAAGTTCTAAATGTAATTAGATCTCTAAACAAAGAACACAATTTAACAATGATTATGGTTACCCACCAAATGGGATTTGCACGAGAAATTTCAGATAGAGTTTGTTTCTTTAATGAGGGTAAAATATTTGAACAAGGTCCACCAGAACAATTGTTTGGTGATCCACAAAATGAAAGAACCAAACAGTTCTTACATGCAGTTCTTGATGCTAATTAATTAATTTTGATTAATCATCTGCATGAACTTTTTCATCTTTTTCATGCTTTTCTTGTGCAGCGATTGTGTATTTAGCTACGGGTCTAGCCATTAATCTTTTTAATCCAATTGGCTCAGCTGTATCTAGACAGTACCCATATATATCTTCTCGAATTCTTGCTAATGCTTTATCGATTTCTGAAATCAGTTTTATTTGTCTATTAATAGCTTTCATTTCAACATTTTTATCAGTGTATGAACTTGCTTGATCAACAATATCCGCTGAAATGCTATTATCATCCATACTACCATTATAAAGAGCCTCATTATTTGCTTTAACCAATTCTTTTTTCCATTCTGTAAGTCTCATTCTAAAAAATACTTTATGCTTTTCGCACATATATTTTTCAGTATCTTTTGGAACATAAGTTTTGGAAATTTTTATAGGTGCTTTAGCAACTACTTTCGGTTTACTTATAGTTTTAGTTTTTACTTTAATAACTTTAGCTTTAACTTTTGAAACTTTAGCTTTAACTTTTGAAACTTTTTTTTTAACTTTAGTAGTCTTTGGCATACTTAAAATTTGAATTTTCGAAGTATATTCAGCAAATTAGGGGTGTCAAGTAAGCTAAATTAATATTAATATTTATTAATGACTAATTATATCAAGAATATAAATAATATTTTTTATATCTTTGTTTTATCACATCTCTTATTCTGGACATTGGTACCCTCTCTAACAAATCATAATTTACCACTTGATACTATTGAAGCTTTAGCTTGGGGAAGTAATTTAGATTGGGGTTTCAACAAGCATCCACCAATGAGCGCTTTTTTTCCAGAGGTTTTATTTCAAATTTTTGGTTCACAAGATTGGGTTTATTATTTACTTAGTCAAATTTTTGTAATTATTTCTTTTTATTATGTATTCAAATTTTCAAAAGAAATTTTAAAGAATGATTTATTAAGTTTAATTTCAGTTTTACTTATTGAAAGTATCTATTTTTATAATTTTACCACTCCAGAATTTAATGTAAACGTATGCCAACTTCCATTCTGGTCATTAACAGTTTATTTTTCTTGGAAAATTTATAGTGGAAAAAATATTAATTTTAGTGATTGTTTTTTAGTTGGACTTTTTGCAGCTTTTGGGTTTTTATCAAAATATTTATTTCTATATCTTTTAGTTTCAATTGATCTCTTATTTTTTTATTTAATTTTTTTTAAAAAAAATAAAAAGTTTGATTTTAAGTATTTAATATCACTTGAAGTCTTTTTAGTTGTTTTGGTCCCTCATTTAATTTGGCTTAACAATAACGATTTTATAACTTTAGCTTATGGACTTACAAGAACCGGCCTTGAACAATCAAGTTTAATTGATCATATTAAATTTCCGTTAATTTTTATTGCAAAACAAATTGGAATATTAATTCCATTTTTATTTTTAGTCATGCTGCTAGTTAAAAAAATAAAATTAAAAATAAATTTTAACAATAAAGAACAGCTTTTTTTAATTGCAATTAATGTCATACCTATCTTTTTAATGTTTTTAACTTCAGTAATTACTGGATCAAAAATAAGAACTATGTGGATGACACCTTTTTATTTATTTTTTGGAACTTTTTTTGTTTTTTTTTTAAAAACTCAAATAAATATTAAAAAGCTAAAACCTTTTATTTTTGGATTTATATTTTTATTTTTTATATCTCCAGCGACTTATTCATACATATCAATTTCAAAAGTAGATAAGAGAACAGACTACCCAGGTAAAGAAATTGCCATTAAAACTCAATATGCTTGGGACCAGCAATTTAATTCAACCATTAACGTTGTTTATGGTAACGAATGGAATGCTGGTAATTTATCTTATCATCTAAAATCAAGACCTGTTTGGGAAGGTATAGTTGAAAGAAAAAAACTTGATCAATTGAAAGACTATATGTGTCTTGATAATGTTTGCGTTGGATCTAAATAGAGATGAAAAAATATATAATTTTAATTCCAATTTATAATGACAGAGAGTCTTTAACTAAATTAATAGAAAATATTAATTTTGAGGTAAAAGATCTTACATCTCAGATTTCAATAATTGTTGTAAATGATGCTTCATCTCAACAAGTTACAGACAATTATTCTAATACTGAAAATATAAATACAATTGAAATTATTAATATGAAAGAAAATAGGGGTCATACAAGATGTATCGCCTCAGGATTAAAGTATATTTTTGAAAAAAAAGAATTTGATTTTGTAATTCCAATGGATGGTGATGGGGAGGACAGACCCCAAGAAATAAAAAATTTTATTTATCAAGCTGAACAATCTGATGATAAAACTATAATTGGAGAACGTACCAAAAGATCAGAAAGTCTATTTTTTAAAACTTGTTATCAGCTTCATAAACTTTTAACCTTAGGTTTTACTGGTCATTCAATTAAATTTGGTAATTTTACCTGTTTATCAAAATCAACTATTGAAAAAATGTTAAATGAAAAAGCTACTTGGAATAGCTTTTCTGGTTCATTAAAAAAAGTAGAAAAAAATTTATTATCTATAGCTTCTGTAAGGGGCACTAGATATTTTGGTCCATCTAAAATGAGTTTTTTTAATTTATTAAAACACTCTCTTTCAATTATAAGTGTATTTAGAAAAACAGTTTTAATTCGCTCGGCTTTATTTATAGTTTTTTATATTCTTCTAATGCAAAGCAATGCATCTATTATTACTTCAGTACCTCTAGTTTTATTATTGATAATGATTTATTCTATATCTACTCTAGCTTTAAGAGAAAATATGGATGAGTTTGACAAGTGTTTGTTAAATATTAATGATATTGAAAAAATAAAGTAATGAAAAATTTAAATAGCTCTAATTGTTGGTAGAGAATAAAAGTCAGCAGTATCTATCTTAGAAGAATACTCTCTTTTCATGTTCCACCTCTTTTGAACACCAGCGCTTGCAACGCTTAAAGTGGATCTTCCATATCGATGATTAGTGTTATCTATAGACCTCATTAAACTGCTTATTTTCTCATCTTTTTCAGATGAAAATAGGTTAGTTTTTTCATTAGCATTTGAAAGTCCTGTGAGCATAACTCCTGCTTTTTGATATTGGTAACCATTTTTAAATATACTCTCTAATATTGTAACTGCAGTTTTAACTACTTCGATACTGTTGTTCGTTGCAATTGGAAAATCAATGGTCTTTGCATTTGAATAATATCCATAGTTTCTTTGAAACGGACTAGTTCTAACGAATACCGTGATTGCTTTTGCAACCAACGACTCTGATCTAATTTTTTCAGATGCATTTAAACAATAATTTGCAACTGCTTCTTTTAATTCTTGAAATTTCTCAACTCGTTTCCCAAAAGATCTCGATACAACACAACTTTTTCTTTTTGTTGTAGTTGTTTCTAAATTAATACAAGGGATACCTTTAAGCTCCATTGCAGTTCTAGAACTTAAAACATTAGAAGATTTTTTAATCCAACTGTTAGATTTATTCTTAAGCTGTTTTGCATTATAAATTCCATTCTTTTGATAAAATTTTGTTAACTGTCTACCAACACCCCACACATCATTAATTTCTACTTTTTCAAGAACAGGATCCAAGTTATTAATCCCAATTAAACTAGTAACCCCTGATTGTTTTTTCTTTGCTATATGATTTGCAATCTTACTTAGAGTTTTTGTCTTAGCAATTCCAATACTAGTTGGAATACCGGTCCACTGTAAAACTGTTTCTCTAATTTCTTTTCCGACTTTTTCTACATCTTGATCTGGAAAGTTTGATAAATCTAAAAATGCTTCATCAATAGAATAAATTTCTATATCAGAATTAAATCTTTTAAGAGTTCGCATTACTCTTCTAGATAAATCACCATATAAAGAATAATTAGATGAAAAAACTTCAACTTTATTTTTAATAATAATATCTTTTGCTTTAAAGTAAGGCTCACCCATTTTAATTCCTAAAGCTTTTGCTTCATTAGATCTTGAAATAATACAACCATCATTATTAGATAAAACAATAACAGGTTTTCTTCTTATTTTAGGGTTAAATAATCTTTCACAAGAAACATAAAAAGAATTACAATCAACTAATGCTATTTTTTTAGTACGTAGAATGGATGACATAAGTTACAACTCCCCAAATAAAAATATCTTGTTCTTCGTTAATTAAAATTCTGTCAGTAAATTCCTTAGATCCTGACGTTAAAAACTTTTTATCTCTTTCTTGAACTAAACTTTTAACCACAAGCTCATCATGAACATTTGCAATGACTGTTGAAAAGTTTTTTGGCTTTATACTTTTATCGACAACCAGTAAATCTCCATCGTTAATTCCAACATCTACCATTGATTTACCTTGCACCCTGATGATGAAGGTGGCTGGAACATTTCTTATTAAATGCATATTAAGATCAATATCTTCCTCGATATAATCAGTTGCAGGAGATGGAAAACCAGCGCCTGCTTTATGTAGATAATAAGGGATTGTTAGTTTCATGTTCTTGTTTTGTTCTTTTTTATAGACTAGTTATACAATACACGCAAGAGGTTGTATTTTGAGTCTGTAACTGAATCAAAAGTGAATCAAAACGTGAACATCGAAACTACATTTTGTGTACTTGTGGATAACTTTGACCAGAGATAGTTTAAATTAAATATTAAATAGATAAAAAAGACAAATGAAAACACTAACGTGTCATTGTGGTGCAGTGAAAATCCAAGTTAATCTTAAAGAAGAAATAGATAAATTAATGAAATGCAATTGCTCGATGTGCAAAAGAAAAGGAACAATGGTTGCAACAATAGATAAAAAGGATTTAAAGATTGTTAAAGGAGAAGATAAAATAAAAATTTATCAGTTCAATACAAAAGTAGCTAAACATCATTTTTGTTCAGTGTGTGGAGTTCAAACACACAATTTAAGAAGAAGTGACCCAAATACTTATGGTATCAACGTAGGTTGTATAGATGAAATAAAAACAAGTGAGCTATTTAAACTAAAGACCTTTATAAATGATGGTCAAAACCATATAAAAGACAGGAAATAAGATGAAAAAATTAACATGTCATTGTGGAGAAGTTGAAGCAGAAATTAATTTAGATGGAGATTTAGCAAAAGTGATAAAATGTAATTGTTCTATTTGTAAAAGAAGGGGAGCCATAATGTCTATGGTTAAAAATAAAGATTTTAAAATAGTGAAAGGAGAAGATAAATTAAAACTTTATCAATTTCATACAAAGGTAGCCAAACATTATTTTTGTTCAATTTGTGGAATTTACACTCATCACAATCCAAGAATTAATCCAGCAATGACAGGTTTTAATGTCGGATGCATAGATGAAATAAATACTTTTGCTTTAAAAGATAAAGATATTGCGGTAAACGATGGTCAAAATCATCCATTAGACCAAAAAAATTAATCACTAATGAATAAGATAGATATCTGTTTTGATAAAGTAAAAAAAGATTGTTTTAAGTTTATTAAATTACAAGAAATTAAAACAGAAAAGTTTAGCAACAAAGATAAAATGCTAAAGTCTTTTTTAATTCCAATGTGTTTTTGGATTGCAAATAAAACTATTAATAAAAAACCTTACTGTGTTGGTTTGGCTGGAGGACAAGGTGCAGGTAAAACAACTATAAGCTCCATTGTTAAAATTATTTTAGAAAAGTATTTTAAACTTAATGTATTTAAAATCTCTATTGACGATTTTTATAAAACTAGAAAAGAGAGATTAAACTTATCAAAAAAAATACATCCCATGCTTATGACAAGAGGTGTGCCGGGCACTCATGATGTAAAAATGATGCTTAATTTTTTTAAAAAAGTAAAAAGTAAAAATTTTAAAAAAATTGAATTACCAGATTTTAATAAAGCAATTGATGACAGATCTCCTAAAAAATATTGGTATAAGCTTAAAGAAAAACCTGATGTGGTAATATTTGAAGGTTGGTGTGTTGGTGCGAAAGCTGAATTAAATAAGTCACTAAAAAAATCAATAAATTCACTTGAAAAAACTAACGATCAAAAGTTCCTATGGCGAAACTATGTGAATAAACAATTAAAAACTAAATACAAAAAATTGTATTCTCAACTTAATTGTATGATTTATTTAAAAGCACAAAACTTTAATTTGCTTCAAAAATGGAGATTAAAACAAGAGCATAAACTATGGTTGAAGAGTAAAAAATCATCTAGCCATAAGATAATGAGCAAGAATGATGTATTAAAATTTATGCAAACGTATCAAAGAATTACAGAAAACATGTTCAAAAAAATGCCTAAATATGCTTCTATAGTTTTAAATTTAAATAGTAACCATCAGATTAAATCTGCAGTATATAAGAAAAAATGAAAAAAATATTAATACTAATCAGTTTAACATTATTTTATTTTGGTAATGCTTTAGCAGTAACTTTGTATGATGCTTTGAATCAAACTTATCAGAATAATATTCTGTTAAATGCAGAAAGAGAAAATATCAAAGCATCTGAAGAAGATATTAATATTTCAAAAGCAGATTACAAACCAACGCTTACTTTAAGTGGCTCAAAAAGTATAGAAAATACTAATAAACTTACAAATCAAAGTGGAGGAGATGCTTCAAGTAGTGATGCTGATCCATTGACAACATCAATTAAATTAGAACAAACAATTCTTGATTATGGAAGAGATTTATCATTTGAGAAAAATTTAATAGGATTAGATTTAGCAAAAGCAAAGTTGATTAAAAAAGAACAAGATGTTTTGTATAGTGCAATTGACGTTTTTACAAATTTAATATTAGCTAAAGAAAAATTATCTATTAATAGAAAAAATTTAAATTTATTAAATAGGCAACTTGAAAATGATAAAATAAGATTAGATAGAGGTCAAATTACTATTGCTGATTTGGCCCAAACAGAATCTTCGCTTGCAGGTGCTCAAGCTCAATTCACCCAAGCAAAAAGTGATTTAACAATCAGTAAATTAAATTATGAAAATATTATTGGAAAAATAGACAATCCAAAATCTCTTAAAAAAAACTCAAAATCAATTGTTAGTATTCCAAATAGTTTAGATGAAGCGATAAATCTTTCTAAACAAAATAACCCTGATATTAAAATAGCAAATTTTGATGTAGTCCAATCAGAAAAAGATTTAGCAATAGCAGAGACAGATTTAAAACCCACAGCATCATTATCATTAGAGAAATCTTTCGCTGATGACTTGAGTTCAACTATTGATAGAAAAGATAAAGATATTTTAAAAGCTACAGTCAGTTGGCCATTTTACTCAGGAGGTAAAAATAAATCTAAAATTAATAAAAATACAAATTTAACAGTTAGAAAAAGATTATTATTAGATGATGTGATTAGAACAAATGATACTAATGTAGCTAGTGCGTGGTCAAGTTTAGCTTCATCAAAAAGTTTTTTAAATTCTGTAAAAGTACAAGTAAGAGCAGCAAAAATTGCCAATGAGGGAATTGTTGCAGAATACGAACGAGGTTCTAGAACGACACTTGATGTAATTCAATCAAATTCTTTATTACTCTCTGCTCAAATATCTTTAGCAAATTCTGAAAGAAATTACCTTATGGCCCAATATAATTTGTTAAAAACAGTCGGGTTATTAAATAGCCAATATCTAAAACTTAAGTAATTATTTGATTTTTTGAGTAAAAAATAAATCTATTGCTAATGAGAACAAAATGTGTACATTTAATTTCATGATTCGAGTGTTAAAAAAATTAAAAAAAGAGGCTAAAAATGACAAAAAGTAACCTAAAAGTAGTTAAATCTACTAAAGATCAAGAAATGGATATCAAAGAAAAGAACAAAGCATTAGATGCAGCAATAGCTCAGATTACGGATAATTTTGGAAAAGGTTCTGTGATGAAGCTTGGCCAAAGAAGAGCAATGGATATTGAGTCAGTGTCAACAGGATCTTTAAGTCTTGATTTAGCTTTAGGTATAGGTGGATTACCAAAAGGAAGAATTGTTGAAGTATATGGACCAGAGTCTTCTGGAAAAACAACATTAGCATTACAAGTTGTTGCTGAAGCTCAAAAAGCTGGTGGAATTTGTGCATTTGTTGATGCTGAACATGCACTGGATCCAGTTTATGCAAAAAAATTAGGTGTAAATACAGAAGAACTTTTAATTTCACAACCAGATGCTGGTGAACAAGCTTTAGAAATAGCTGATACTCTTGTTAAATCAGGATCTATTTCAGTTATAGTAATTGACTCAGTTGCAGCTTTAACACCAAGAGCTGAAATTGAAGGCGAAATGGGAGATCATCATGTTGGTCTTCAATCAAGATTAATGAGTCAGGCTTTAAGAAAACTTACAAGCTCAATTTCAAATACAAATACAATGATGATTTTCATTAACCAAATTAGAATGAAAATTGGAGTTATGTTTGGAAGCCCAGAAACAACATCAGGTGGAAATGCTTTAAAATTCTACTCATCTGTTAGAATGGATATTAGAAGAATTGGTGCAATTAAAGATAAAGATGAAATTATTGGAAACTCAACAAGAGTTAAAGTAGTTAAAAATAAAGTAGCACCACCATTCAAAGTTGTTGAGTTTGACTTAATGTATGGAAAAGGAATTAGTAAAATGGGAGAACTCGTTGATCTAGGATCAAAAGCTGATATTATTGAGAAATCAGGTGCATGGTATGCTTATAAAGGTGAAAAGATAGGTCAAGGAAGAGAAAATGCCAAAACTTATCTTGCTCAAAATCCTAAAGTAGCTGCTGAAATTGAACTGTTAATAAGAGAAAAAGCAGGTGTAATTCAAAAAAAGATTGAGGGGAACCCGCTAGATCCTGAAAAAGCTGCAAAAGATCAAATAGAAGATCCAAAGGCAGAAAAGAAAGAGGAAGTAGTTCCTACTAAAAAAAATTAGTTAAAGTCATCTTTAATTATTAAAAGGCGCTTAAATTAAGCGCCTTTTTTCCCTTACTGTTATCTAGACATAAAATAAAAAAGCTGTATTTTAAAAATATGGCAGACAAAACACTTAATGGAATAAGAAATACCTTTTTAAAGTATTTTGAAAAGAACGATCATAGAATTGTAGAGTCTAGTAACTTAGTCCCCAATAATGATCCAACCTTAATGTTTGCTAACTCAGGAATGGTTCAGTTTAAGAATGTTTTTACAGGATTAGAAAAAAGAGATTATGTTAGAGCAACTACTTCTCAAAAATGTGTAAGAGCAGGTGGAAAGCATAACGATTTAGAAAATGTTGGCTACACTCCAAGGCATCATACTTTCTTTGAAATGTTAGGTAACTTTTCTTTTGGAAATTATTTTAAAGAACAAGCAATTCATTATGCATGGGATTTAATCACTAGAGACTTTGGAATAGATAAAGATCGTCTATATGTAACGGTTTATCATGAAGATGATGAAGCCTTCAATTTTTGGAAGAAAATAGCGGGTTTTAGCGATAATAGAATAATTAAAATAGCTACCTCAGATAATTTTTGGTCAATGGGCGAGACAGGCCCATGTGGACCGTGTTCTGAAATCTTTTTTGACCATGGTGATCATTTGCAAGGTGGATTACCAGGAACCAAAGATGAAGATGGTGATAGGTTTATAGAAATTTGGAATTTAGTTTTCATGCAGTTTGAACAAGTTGCAAAAGATAAAAGAATAGACCTTCCAAAACCATCAGTGGATACAGGAATGGGACTTGAAAGAATTGCAGCTTTATTACAAGGAACACATGATAATTATGAGACAGATCATTTTAAAAAATTGATTAGTTCTATTTCAGAATTTACAAAAGTTAAACTGAATGAAAACAATATTTCAAGTTTTAGAGTTATTGCTGATCACTTGAGAGCAAGCTCATTTCTTTTAGCAGAGGGAGTGCTCCCCTCAAATGAAGGCAGAGGATATGTTCTCAGAAGAATTATGAGAAGAGGGATGAGACACTCTCATTTATTAGGATCTAAAGAACCAGTTTTTAATAAAATTTTTGACTCACTTAAAGAAGAAATGAAAAGTAACTATCCTGAGTTACAAAGATCAGAAACATTAATTAAAGAAACTTTAAAAATGGAAGAGGAAAAATTTTTAGTTTTATTAGATAGAGGAATTAAAATTTTAAATGAAGAAATTTCAAAGATTGATAAAGTTTTACCTGGAGAGGTAGCATTTAAATTATATGATACGTATGGTTTTCCATTAGATTTGACAGAGGATATATTGAAAAACAAATCCTTAACGGTTGATCAAAATAGTTTTGATGAACTGATGAAAAAAAGTAAAGAGCTTGCAAAAAAGAATTGGAAAGGCTCAGGAGACAGTTCTGAGGAACAAATTTGGTTTGGTGTTAAAGATAAAGTTGGACCAACAGAATTTTTGGGGTATGAATTTAATCAATCAGAAGGTGTTATCTTATCAATCGTAAAAGATAACAAAGAGACTGAAAAATTATCTGCTAAAGAAGAAGGAGCGATTATAACCAATCAAACACCTTTTTATGGAGAGTCAGGAGGTCAGCTTGGCGACACAGGAAAAATATCGGTAGGAGAATTTATATTTGAGGTAACCGATACTCAAAAACAACTCGGTGATTTATTTGTTCACCACGGAAAATTAAAAAATGGAGAGTTCAAGATTAACGATATTGTTGAAATGAAAATTGATGAAGAAAGAAGAGGTAATTTAAAGGCTTATCATTCAGCAACACACTTATTACATGAGTCTTTGAGGAGAACATTGGGAAAACATGTTATGCAAAAAGGATCACTTGTTGCTCCAGATCGTTTAAGATTTGATTTTAGCCATATGAAACCAATAACAGATGACGAATTAGTAGAGATTAATAAAATAGTAAACGAATACGTAAGTAATAGTACTGAAGTTTCTACAAGAATTATGACACCAAAGGCAGCCATAGAAAAAGGTGCATTAGCCTTTTTCGGGGAAAAGTACGGTGACGAAGTGCGAGTAGTTTCAATGGGTAAAGAAAAAAATAATTATTTTTCTACAGAACTTTGCGGAGGAACCCATGTAAAAAATACTGGAGATATTGGTAAATTTAAAACAATTAGCCAATCATCAATTGCAGCAGGAGTAAGAAGGATAGAAGCATTAAGAGATAAGCAGCTTGAAAATTATATTCAAAATAAGCAAAAACTATCTTCACTATCGGCAGAAAAAGATGAAGAAATGATTAAAGAGCTTTCTTCTCAAATCATTAAACTAGGTGGAAAACCAAATCTTGAAAATAAGGATTTAAAGGGATCAATTAAAGATCTTTCAAGACAATTAGAGCAATTGAGTGTGAAAAATGTTTTAGAGGATAAAACAAAAAATATTATAAGTGACGTAGTTATCAAAGATATAAAAGTCAGATTTCAAAAAGTTCAAGATTTACCTCCTAAAGATTTAAGAAATTTAGTAGATAATGGTAAAAAAGAATTGGAAGAGGGTATAATTATTGTTTTTGCCATTAAAGATGATAAGGTTGGAATTGCTGTAGGCGTAACTGATACATTAATTAATAATTTTGATGCTGTTAAATTTGTTAAAACAGGTTCTGAGATTATTGGTGGTCAGGGTGGAGGTGGAAGAAAAGATTTCGCACAAGCAGGTGGTCAGGATAAATCTAAGATTGACGAAGCTTTTGAAAAACTTAAAACTTTAATTTAATTTCTTTTTAAGATTACCATCAATTTCATCTAAAAATTGATTGGTGGTTAAATATTTACTTGATGGACCGACGAGTATAGCTAGATCTTTAGTCATTGAACCATCTTCAACACATTTAATGCAAACCTTTTCAATAGTTTGAGCAAATTTAATTAACTCATCATTGTTATCTAGTTTTCCTCTATGAGCTAGACCTCTAGTCCATGCAAAAATAGATGCAATTGGATTCGTAGATGTTTCTTTACCCTGTTGGTGCATTCTATAATGTCTTGTAACTGTTCCATGCGCAGCTTCTGCTTCCATTACTTTTCCATCTGGAGTTAATAAAGTACTGGTCATCAAACCTAAAGAACCATATCCTTGAGCCATCGTATCTGATTGAACATCACCATCATAATTTTTACATGCCCAAATATATTTACCACTCCATTTCATTGCACATGCAACCATGTCATCAATTAATCGATGTTCATATGTTAGATTATTTTTTTCGAAATCTTCCTTATACTCATTGTCAAAAATTTCCTGAAATATATCTTTAAATCTTCCATCATATTGTTTGAGAATTGTATTTTTTGTAGACATATAAACTGGCCATTTTTTTATTAATCCATAGCTAAAACAAGATCTTGCAAAGTCACCTATTGATTTATCTAAATTGTACATTGAAAGCGCTACACCAGGGCCAGTAAAATTAAATACCTCATATTTAATCTCATCTTTCCCGTCCTCAGATGTCCATTTTACTTCCATTTTACCTTTGCCAGGTACCTTAAAGTCAGTTGCTCTATATTGATCACCAAAAGCATGTCTTCCAATTACCACAGGATCTGTCCATGAAGGCACAAGTTTTGGAATATTTTTACAAATAATGGGCTCTCTAAAAACAGTACCACCAATAATATTTCTTATGGTACCATTTGGCGATCTCCACATTTTTTTTAAGTCAAATTCTTCAACTCTAGCTTCATCAGGAGTTATTGTTGCACATTTTATACCTACTCCTACTTTTTTTATTGCATTAGCTGAGTCAATTGTGATCTGGTCGTCAGTGTTATCACGACTTTTCATTCCTAAATCGTAGTACTCAATTCCTAAATCAAGATATGGAAGAATGAGTTTGTTTTTTATAAAGTCCCATATAATTCGAGTCATTTCGTCACCATCTAACTCTACAATTGGGTTATTTACCTTGATTTTACTCATTAAAATAAATTTATCTTATTAATTGAATTTGATTGGTTTATATACATATTAATCAAAAATTAGCAATTAGAAGAATATGTTTAGCAAGATATTTCCACCAATACATGCAGAAGGATATAAGTTTTTAATAATTTCAGTAATTGTTACTTTAGTCCTTTTAGCCTTTAGTGGTTTTTTAGGAACAATAGGAATTCTTTTAACGATCTGGGTGTATTATTTTTTTAGAGATCCAGAAAGAATTATAATTGAAGACGATAACTATCTGGTAAGTCCAGCAGATGGTGAAGTGATTAAAGTTGAAGAAGTAGATGGACCTAAAGAAATCGGTTTAGAGAATCAAAAATATAAAAAAATAAGTATATTTATGAATGTATTTGATTGCCATGTAAATAGAACACCTTGCTCTGGGACTATCGAAGAAATTTTATATAAACCTGGAAAATTTTTAAATGCATCATTTGATAAAGCTAGTGAAGATAATGAGAGAAATTATTATAAAATTAAAGATAATGCAGGAAATAATATTATTGTTGTCCAAATAGCAGGCTTGATTGCAAGACGGATTGTTTGTGAAACAAATAACGGTCAAACTCTTAGTCAGGGAGAAAGAATTGGTATGATTAGGTTTGGAAGTCGTGCAGATGTCTACTACGAAAACTATGATCCTTTAGTAAAAGTTGGCCAAAAAACAATTTCAGGTGAAACTTTATTAGCTAAAAAATAATTATGGAACAGCCCAAAAATAATCTCAAAGTAATTTCTGAGAAGAAAAATGTAAGAATGATCTTACCAAACATGTTAACTTTAATAGGTGTTTGTATAGGGCTTACATCAATCAGATTTTCTTTTAACGGACAGTTTGATCTTGCTATAATAGCAATTATTTTTGCAGCATTAATTGATGGATTAGACGGAAGAATTGCAAGACTAATCAAAGGAACATCAAAAGTTGGAAAAGAACTAGATTCTTTAACTGATATGATAAGTTTTGGTGTAGCACCAGCATTTATTATGTATTTTTGGACTTTAAGTTCACTTGGAAGATTAGGCTGGTTGATATGTTTAATTTATGTGATTTGTGTGGCTTTAAGATTAGCAAGATTTAATATTAATTCAAACCAAGAACCATCTTGGAGAGACAATTTTTTTGAGGGAGTTCCATCTCCAGCAGGAGGAATTTTAGTTTTAACACCATTAGTTATTAGTATGACAAATTTTGACTTAGTTAAAATTGAAAATAATATTGTCGCTCCAATTTTTTTTATTGTTACATCTTTGTTATTGATAAGTAAATTTCCAACATACTCATTCAAGAAAATAGTTATTCAGAGACAAACAACGATTTTTTTATTATTTGGAATTGTATTATTTTTTGGATTTATTCTTATTTACCCTTTCATAGCAATCTCAATAAGCGCTATTATTTATTTACTGATGCTTCCAATAAGCTATTTTCATTATAATAAATTAAAAAAGCAAAATGCTGATAAACCTAATTTGGAAGACGATGATTTTGAAGACATTTTATAATGAAGGAAAATGTTATTATATCACTAGCAGACTCTAATTACTTTGAGCTGTTAAATGAATTAATCGACTCGATAAAACAGTTTAAAGAGTGTGAAAATACTGCAATTTGTATTATGGATGCGGGGCTGACTGATAAGCAAAAATCAATTTTATCATCAAAAGTTGACAAAATAAAACCAGCAGATTGGGACATTGAAGTTCCAGACTTTAAAGTTAAAGGAAGAGAATGGTTAAAAAGCCAAGTGTCTAGAGCTTTTTTGCCAAAGTATTTCCCTGATTATAAAAAATATCTATGGATCGATGCTGATGCTTGGGTTAATTCTTGGGAAGCGATTAAATTGTATTTTAAAGGTTGTGAAAATCAAAAGTTATCAATTGCATCATCTGCAGATAGAGCTTATGGAAGAGTTTTAAGGGCAGAATGGTTAATTGGAAGTTTAGCAAAAATAAAATCACAAAATTATAAACATGCAAAATCATCTGGGTTTTCAGAAAAAATTGCAAGACAAGTTGCTCTTAAACCTCATTTAAATATTGGTGTTTTTGCTTTAGAAGAAAATGCACCTCATTGGGAAGTTTGGCAAAAAAATTTAAAAATTGCTTTGAAGGCAGGCAAAATTTGGGGTTCAGAACAAATTGCTATGAATATAACAATATATTCAGATAACTTGCCCGTTGAAATTTTGCCAGCTTATTGCAACTGGATTCTTGTTGATGGGATAAAATTTGATGAAAAAAGAAATACTTTAGTTGAACCTTACTTGCCAAATCATCAAATTGGTATTGTTCATTTTGCTGGAAAAAATAATGATGCGATAAGAAATAATAAAGATTATATTTCTAGGGTAGAAACTGTAGATGGCAAAATAATTGATATGAAATTAAGATTTAGAAATTAATTGAAAAAAAATAAAATTTCAAAAAATTGGGTTAATAAACAAAGAAGAGATACATACGTTAAACAATCTAAAGTCGATGGATATAGAGCAAGATCGGCTTACAAATTAATTGAAATTGATGATAAATTTAAAATATTCAAAGGTGGTATTACAGTAATAGATATTGGAGCAGCTCCTGGAAGCTGGTCTCAATATGCTAAAAAAGTTACAAAAAGTGGAAGATTAATATCTATAGATTTAAAGAAAATGGAACCAATTGGAAATACTGTCCAAATTCAAGGAGATTTTAATGATGAAAGTATTCAAGACGAAATTAAAAAACATACAACTACTAAAGTAGATGTTGTGATGTCAGATATGGCAGTAAATACGACTGGAATTAAGAACATAGATTCAATTCAAACTGGAGAATTAAGCAAGGCAGCTATGTTTTTTGCTAAAAATTTATTAAAAGATAATGGTTTTTTTATTTCAAAAATTTTTATGGGAGGTACCTTTAACGAAATAGTCGCAGAAGGAAAAAAATATTTTAAAGAAGTTAAGGTTTTCAAACCTAAATCCAGTAGAAAAGACTCTAAAGAGAGTTTTATAATATGTAGAAATCTAAGATAGAGACTTTAAATTTAAAAGGAATCGTATATAAATGATCATGGTTCCTATAAAAGAAGCTCTTACCTTTGATGACGTAACTCTAGCGCCAAAATACTCAGAAATTTTGCCTTCAGAAGTGAATACTGGCGTAGAATTAACAAAATATCTCAAATTAAAAGTACCATTACTATCATCAGCTATGGATACTGTAACAGAAAGTAAAATGGCAATCGCAATAGCAAAAGCTGGAGGAATTGGAGTAATTCATAGAAATTTAATTGTTAAAGAGCAAATTATAGAAATTAAAAAAGTAAAAAATAAAAAATTATTAGTTGGAGCTGCTGTTGGCGCAGGACCAAACGAATTTACTAGAGCAAAAGCTTTAATTAATGAAGGCGTAGACTTAATAGTCGTTGATACAGCTCATGGCCACACAAAGAAAGTTGCAGAAATTATCAGATTTATAAAGAGGAATAAAAATAAAAAGATTGCATTATGTGGAGGCAATATTGCTACACCAGAGGCTGCAAAATTTTTAATAAAACTAGGAGTTGATATAATTAAAATTGGAATAGGACCAGGCTCTATTTGCACTACAAGACTAGTTGCTGGTATTGGTGTACCTCAATTGAGTGCGATATTATCGGTTAGAAATGGAATTAAAAACAAAAATATAAAAATTATTTCTGATGGTGGAATTAAATATTCAGGAGATTTAGCAAAAGCTTTTGCAGCTGGTGCAGATGCGGTAATGATAGGTTCATTGTTTGCTGGTACTGATGAAGCACCAGGAAAATTAATAAAAAAAAATGGAAAAATTTTTAAAAGCTTTAGAGGAATGGGATCTATTGGTGCAATGAATAAAGGATCAGCAGATAGATATTTTCAAAACAAACAAAAAGACACATCAAAATATGTACCTGAAGGAGTTGAAGGATTTGCAAAGTACAAAGGTGATGTAGGTAGTGTTATATATAAATTAATTGGAGGGCTCAAATCTTCTATGGGATACCTTGGATCTAAAGATATTTTAAAACTCAGAAATAAACCTAATTTTGTAAAAATTACTAAAGCTGGTTTTTATGAGAGTATGGTACATAACGTTGATGTAATAAAAAACGATAATAAATATTAATGCACAAAATTTTAAAAATATTATGTTTAATGATAATAGTTATTACAGGTTCAACTGTAGCGTTTAGTAAAGAAAATTTTTTTGATGAAGGACTAAAAAAATATCAAGATGAAAAATATGAGGAAGCAAAATTTATTTTTGAGCGCAATATAGTTTATAATCCAAAGGATGCTAAAACATATTTATATTTAGCTAAAATCTATAATCATCAAGATGATCAAAGAAAAGAAGAAAATAATTTGGAAACAGCATTATTAATTGATCCAAGCAATGAAGAGGCATTACTGATGTCAATGAAAATTGCTTTAAAAAAATCAAATTATTCAAAAGTAAAAACTTTATCTGAAACCTTCATAAAAGTTTGTAATAAGTTATGTGATGAAAATGATCAAATTCAAGAGTCTCTTATAAACATAGAACCAAAAAATGAGTCTTGATCAAAGTCTTGGCAAAATATTAATTGTTGATTTTGGTTCACAATTTACTCAATTAATTGCAAGGAGAGTTAGAGAAATAGGAGTTTTTTCTGAGATTGTAAGTCATAAAAATATTAAATTAAAAGATATAGATCAGACTATTAAAGGAATAATTTTGTCTGGAGGCCCACTAAACGTTTATCAAATAAATAAATATTCATTTGATAAAAAAATTTTACAATTGAAAATACCAGTTCTAGGTATTTGTTTTGGACATCAAATACTTTCTAAACTAAATGGTGGTAAAGTAAAACAATCAAAACACCGTGAATTTGGTTTAGCAAATATTTATAAAAAAAATAACAGTCAATTAACCACTAATTTTTTTACAAAGAGTAATACAAAAAAAGTTTGGATGAGTCATGCAGATCAAGTTTCAAGAATTCCAAAAAATTTTAGAGTAGTTGCATCAAGTACAAATTCTAAATTTGCTATTGTTGAAGATAAAATAAACAAATTTTATGGAGTCCAGTTTCATCCTGAAGTTACGCATACCGAGAATGGAAAAAAACTAATTAGCAATTTTGTTTTTCTAATATGTAAAATTAAAAAAAATTGGTCATCTAAAGATCAAAAAGTACAATTAATTAAAGATGTAAAAAATCAAGTAGGATCAAATAAAGTTATTTGTGCTTTATCAGGTGGCGTCGATAGTAGTGTTGTTGCTCAACTTCTTAATAAAGCTATAGGTAAAAAATTATATTGTATTTTTGTCAACACCGGTCTTTTAAGAAAAAATGAAGAAACTCAAGTTGTTCAAACTTTTAAGAAACGTTTAAAAATGAATCTAATTTATGTGAATGCTGAAAAAGAATTTTTAAAAAAATTATCTAATGTTTCAGATCCTGAAAAAAAGAGAAAAATAATTGGTAATTTGTTTATTAAAATATTTGAACGTTATGCTAAGAAGATAAAAAACGTAAAATTTTTAGCTCAAGGAACCCTTTATCCAGATTTAATTGAAAGTAAATCTGTTACAGGAAGTCAAACTTCAAAAATTAAGTCTCATCATAATGTGGGAGGTTTGCCTAAAAGAATGAAATTAAAACTTGTTGAGCCATTAAAGTTTTTATTTAAAGATGAAGTAAGAAAGCTTGGTTTAGAATTAAATTTAAGTAATGAAATTATATCAAGACATCCTTTTCCTGGCCCTGGCCTCGCAATAAGAATGCCTGGTATAATCACAAATGAAAAAATTAAAATTTTAAAAGAAGCTGATTATTATTTTATTCAAGCATTAAGAGATCATGGACTTTATTACAAAATATGGCAAGCTTATGCAGCCCTATTACCCGTCAAAACAGTAGGTGTTATGGGAGATAATAGAACTTATGAATATTTATGTTTGTTAAGAGCTATCACTTCCGAGGATGGTATGACAGCCGATTTTTATGAATTTAAAAAATCATTTATGCAAACTATCTCAAATAAGATTGTTAATAGTATTAGAGGTATTAATAGAGTGGTTTATGACGTCACTTCTAAGCCACCTAGCACTATTGAATTAGAATAATTTTATAATTATAAACTACTTTAATTAAGTATTTAAGATCAGTTTAAAAAATGAAAAAAAAAATTATAAATTTTATAAAAAAAAAAAATAAATCTAAGATAGTGAGTTTAACAGCTTACTCAAAAAATATTGCTTCAATTTTAGATAATTTTTGTGATTTAATTTTAGTGGGTGATTCCCTTGGGTCTGTTTTATATAATTATAAATCTACAAGAGAGGTCACATTAAATATGATGATTGAACATTCCAAGAGTGTGAGAATGGGAGTTAAAAAAAGTTTAATGGTAGTTGATATGCCTTACAATACTTACAGAAACTCTAAAGAAGCATTAATAAATGCTAAAAAAATCATGACAAAAACTAAATGTGATGCAGTGAAATTAGAAGGTGGAAAGAAAATTTTTAAAATTGTTAAATTATTAGTAAAAAACAATATTCCTGTTATGGGCCATTTAGGTGTATTACCGCAATCAGCAAAAAATTTTAAATTTAAGGGAAAAAAGACTTCAGAACGCAAAAAAATGCTAAATGAAGCAAAACTATTAGAATCTGCTGGAGCATTTTCAATGGTCTTAGAATGTGTAGAAAGTAACTTAGCAAAAATTATAACCAAAAATGTTAATATTCCAACAATTGGTATTGGAGCATCTGCGAATTGTGATGGTCAAGTTTTGGTAACAGACGATCTTTTAAGTCTTAACCCAATAAATGTTAGATTTGTTAAAAAATATTTTAATATTAGAAAAGAAATTGTTAAAGCTGTTTCAAATTATTCAAAAGAAGTAAAAGAGAAAACATTTCCTTCAAAAAAACACTCTTATTAATTAAAAATATTTAATAAAGTCTTCATTTATTTTAAGTATCTCTAAGTCAACTAATCCACCAATAATTAATTGAAGTCCAACTATAAGAATAAACACTAAACCAACATAAGCAATCCACATATTTTTTTGAATGTATTTTGCCATAATTGTTGCTAATGCTCCTGTTAAAACAACCGATAAAACTAGTCCAAAAATCATAAATCCAAAATAACCTTTGGCAGCACCAACTACGCCAATCACGTTGTCAAAACTAATCGTAATGTCTGCAAATAATACTTTGTAAACACTATGTATATAAGATGGTGCATTAGATTTTTTTGCAGGAGTTTTAACTTTATTTTTCATCTCAACTAAATCTTTTCTTAAATCATTAACAATCCAAATTAGAAGCAAACCTCCTAAAATTTTTATGAAATAAAATTTAAAAAGATAAGTTGCAAATATTGCAAAAATGACTTTAAATACGAGAGCTCCAGCGACACCCCATAAAATGATTTGTTTTCTATATTTTGGAACAAAATTAGCTGCTATTAGGCCAATAATTATGGCG
This sequence comes from uncultured Pelagibacteraceae bacterium, assembly GCA_902515485.1. Taxonomy (GTDB): domain Bacteria; phylum Pseudomonadota; class Alphaproteobacteria; order Pelagibacterales; family Pelagibacteraceae; genus Pelagibacter. The sequence continues at coordinate 25,295 of CABXUR010000010.1, forward strand.
TTATCAGCTGCTAAAATTATATCTATAAAGATAATTTGGAGTAATATTATGGCTTCTTCAATCAAGATATTGATAATATTAAAAAATTACAGGAAAGCAATATATTAAAGATTTAATCATTAACAATTTTTTAAATTGATTTTGAGCCAGATTCATAATGAAATAACTTTTTTAAAAAAGGAGTATTGATGAAAATAATAAATAAAGTGTTAACAATTTTCTTTGCATTATTGTTAACTTCAAATTTTGCAACATCTGCAGAAAAATGGGATATGGCACTAGCATATGGT